>JAGAUH010000280.1 GCA_017620875.1 Clostridia bacterium | reverse complement strand
TATTGTGTTTCTAACCAATCTTCCGTAATTGTAAAACTAGTACTATTACTTGCAACGCGACCTACCCTAGCCGTGCTATCTAAAGTAGCAATTTTAGCCAAGTTTTCAGTCCCGTAAGATATCCAAGTAACCTTTTTTAGCATGCCTTTGTTTGTTACTACGTCTATCAACTTTTGTGCTTGTTCATCCGTTATAGTTCCCTTTAGTTCGATATACGGATGCAAATTGTTAGTTATACAACAATCTAAAAATTCTGCTAGCGTAGGGATTTTTGTTTCTGCATATTCGTGTCCCATCCAACTACCAAAGTCGTACGTTTTTAGTTGTTCTGTTGTCATATCACTAACGTTACCGCTACCATTACTAGTACGGGCTATCGTATCGTCGTGTAATAATACGGGCTCTCCGTCGCTAGTAAACGAAATATCACACTCTACCATTTTAAAACCTTGGTCTGCTGCCAATTCGTAAGCAGGTAAAGTGTTTTCTGGTGCGTAATACGGAACTCCCCTATGAGCAATAGAATTTATCGCATAGTCTTTTTGCTCTACGTCGGCAATGGTATCGCCACCTAATTTGGTTGCGGTTATACTAAATAACGAATGTATAGATGTTAGGTCAGTGCTTGATAAATTTACGGCGGCACTGTCATCCGTAGCACCTTTAATTGTCAACACTAAATACACTCCGTCTAATTTAGTTGTGTAAGAAGTGGCAGTCCCTAGCCATCCACTATCTAAATAAGCACCTTCTACAAATTGGCTAGGATTATTTGTTTCTATAACGCCCCAATTATAAGTAGAAGTATTGCCTTTAAAAGTAACCACTGCACCTTTACGTAATCTTATTGCAATAGTAAGCCTTGCTCTTCTTAGTGTATTTTGCCAAGGAAGACTACCAAAACTTGCCACTTGAGAATTGTATTCATCCGTGGTAAGACTTCCGCTAGTAGAAGTTGTAGTTGGCGAAACTTTTGTTCCGCTAACCGTAAACCAATCCTTTATAGCGTAAAGTTCATCATCTGTTAATACTGCACTATCATTTCTCGTTATTACTATTGTAGGGTAGCAATCTTGAGTTATAGCATAAGTTGAATTATCCGTTTTCCAACCAGTATCTAGCAAAACAGAACCCCAAATTGCATAAGGAGCAGACATTTCGTTTACTGCCCACTTATAAACAGATGTATCACCTTTAAAAGTAATATTAGTACCTGTCGCCATTTTGATAGAGAAACTTATTCTTGCACGGTTTTTGGAATTTGCTATCTTATTCGCATCATTTGTACCAGAACTACCATAATGGGTTAATTGAGCGTAATACTCAGTTTCCGTTAGTTCGTTTGCAGCGTAAACGGTTAAAGTTGTGTTTGCTTTATAGCCAACTACACCTAAAAGCGTAGCAAATATAAAGCAAAGTGCTAAAATTGTAATTGCTATTTTCCTTTTTAAACTCATAACAATTCTCCAAAAAAAATTTTTATCTTTCAAATACACTTTTTTTAATAGTATAATAAACGAATACTATACTATTATACAATGAGTATATATTATTATACAATTATATACGCCACGTGTCAATTTTAAATAAAAAAAATTAGCCCTTTTGTACAAAAATGCGTGTTTTACATAAAAAAATGCTACTTTTACACATTTTTTACAAGATTTACCACTTTTTTAAATTAACATTTTTGTTTTCTCCCAATAAGTTATAATAAAATTATATAATTTGTTCGTTTAAACTTCAACCCTAAAATTTTAAACTTGTATTATTAATTTTAATAGCCTATTACTAATTTTAAAACAAGTCGATTTTATAGCAAAAAAGCGTAGCAAATTTTGCTACGCCTAAAACGATTTATTTTTGTTTGTACGTATCAGATATTTGTTTAAAAGTTTTTACCCAAACTTTTTCTCCCATACCTTTTACGACTTTACCATTTACTATTAAATTATAACTAAGAATTTCTTCTTTTACAGAAACAACTTTATACAGTCCCAAAAAAACGTAATCCCCTTCCATTTTTGCAAAAGTAACTCTTTTATTATTGTGTTCGTACAACCCAAAATCTCTTGCAAACCATATTTCTTCTATCTTATTACCTACTAAATCTATTTTGTTATATTTATTAAAATTAGTTGTGTTTGTAAAGTTATTATGGCACAAAAACCAAGCGTCGTATCCTTCTGGTGTAACGTCGTCCTTCCATAATGGTTTTTGCATACCAAAATTGTTTCTTTCCCAACTAGACCAATTAAACACTTCACAACAACTATCGTAAATATCTATTGCTTTTGTTCCGTAACTAAATTCTAAATTTTTTACAAGTGGATTTTTTACAACCCTTTTTAATCTCATTTTACACCTCCAAATTATAATTCCACGTCTTTTACTTTATGCCAAACACGATAAGTTCTTTCGTCGCTATTTTCTCTATCGTATTTAAAGAACCCTAACACCTTATAATTTTTACTTTTGTCTACTACAATTCTATAATTGTAATCGATATGTCTATGTGGCGGTATTTGTCTAGACAAATCCCAAACAAACCTTTCTTCGATAGTTTTTCCGTCTGGCAACAATACGTTAGACCACCCCATAGCAACAGAGCCATCTATATTAACCATCCAAACAACCGTATCTTTGGAAACGTTATAGGTACATCTCATCCATTGTTTATAATTTGTCCCAAAATATTTGTTTAAAAATTCTGCATTTGTCATTTTTTTACTCCTATAATTTATTTATATTTTTATTATATCCTACATTTTGTAGGAAGTCAACAATAAATCCTACTTTTTGTAGTAAACTAAACGTATGAAAAATAATACATTTGGAAAACGATTAAAAGAATTACGATTAGAACATAATTTATCTCAAAGAAAACTTGGGGAAATTTTTAACGTTTGCAACCAAACGATTAGTTTTTGGGAAATAGGTAAAAGAGAACCGGATTTAGACACTCTTTTAAGTATTTCTCGTTATTTTGCCGTTTCAGTAGAATATCTTTTAGACGAAAATCTTTAAAATTTTATATTCTTATGCAATCCTAAAAATAGGATTGCTTTTTTATTTATAAATTTTTACTAAAACTCTCTAAATAGTCTTTTTTTATTAAACTGCGTTTCCACTCTAAAGGGATATCGTTATATCCGTATAAAGCTCCTGCAAGGCTACCTGCTATTGCTCCAATACTATCGGTATCTTCCCCCAGGTTTACCGCTTTTAACACGCAAGTTTTATAGTTTGTAGAATTTAGTAAACACCAAATACTCGCTTCTAAACTGTCTACAACGTAACCGCTACTATTTATTAAATTAGGCGATAAACTTGCAAAATTGTCGGCAAAAATCCTATAAAAATACGCACCTTCTAATTCGTTTAAATAATATTCTTTTGCCTTTTGTAAACCAATATAAATACTATTTTTGCAAGGATTACCTATTAGTTCCCAAAGTATAAAAGCATAAATTCCGCAAGCAATTTTACTGCGCTTGTGTGCGTGGGTTAAACCACTAGCAAGTTCTATAATATCTATTTTAGTTTTTAAATCGGTTTGTAGTTTATAAGTGTAAAACACAAAAGGATAAATACGCATTAAAGAGCCGTTACCATTAGAATTTTCGGTACCAAGTCCGCACTCTTTCCAAGTTTTATAATTGTTATAATAGTTTTCTATTGCCATACTACAAGTACTGCCAACGTCAAAGGTTACGCCCGTAGGAGTAAACTCCCCATTATAATACCACAAACAAAAGTTATGCATTATTTTATCAAAGTTTATTTTGCCATTATTTAAAGCCGATAACGAGCATATAGCCATACTTGTATCGTCCGACCAACTACCTTTTGGCATATTGTAAGTGCCGTATCCCACCATATCGGTTATAGGGTGCAAAGATAAATACTCTCTATCTTTAAACTCTACTGGCACGCCTAACGCGTCGGCAACGGCGTGCCCTATTATTACAGCTTTTAAAACTTCGTTAAACTCTCTCGTCATTATTACCCCCTAAAGTTTTAATCAAAAAAATCGTCTTCTTTATCTTCTTGTTCTAGTTTTTTATGCTTTATTAGCACTGCCACGAAAAAATTAAGTATAACAAAACGAAAATAGCAGTACCTATAGCACCTATAATTATCACAACGTTATTATGAAAAATAAACCCACATATTAAAGTAACTATAAAAACCATTAATAAAAAATAAACCATACCCTAACCCCTAATTACTTTTTGTTTGGATTCACTTTGTTTTTAAAAGTGCTTTTATCTAGAGTAGCGCCCGTTCTTCTGCAAGCCACAATTTCGTCCATAGCGCAATAACAATGAGCAACGCCTTGTGGCGAATAATCGTAGTTTACCGCCCTATCCTCTCTTATGCCGTATCTTTTAGCGGTTTCTACCGCGTCTATATTGGCAGCCATAAAAACAAATTCCCAACCGTATTTTTCGGTTTGGCGTTTTACCATACTTTTTACCTGTTCGCTATCGTACGTCCTAGAAGAATTTTCTAACCCGTCGGTAGTGATAATAAAAGTGGTTGTTGTAGGCACGTCTTCTTTTCTGGCGTATTTGTGTACGTTGCCAATATGTTTTATTGCCCCACCTAACGCATCTAACAACGCAGTTGAGCCACCAACCCTATAATCGTTTTCCGTTAGTGGATTTACTTGTTGCAAATCTGCCCTGTCGTACACTACGTGAAAACTACTGTTAAATAGCACTAAAGAAACCAAAACCTTTCCGCTTTGCTTTTTTTGTTTTTCTATAACGGAATTAAATCCGCCGATAGTATCCTTTTCTAATCCGTGCATAGAACCGCTTTTATCTATAATAAAAACGATTTCCGTAATCTGTTCTTTATTTTTCATTTTTATTTACCTCCTAAAAATATTGTAGTTTTAGTATACACCTTTATTTTTTTATTTGGTAAATTGGCAATTGACAATTTTATTCTTTAGAAAATAGCGTTGGTTGTTCGTATTTAAACAAGATAGAATCTATATCAAAAACGTCGTAAATTTTATTTACTATGCAATACATAATAATAACGTCGAACAAACTACTTTTAGACAAAATAAACCCTGCGGTGGCAAGTAGTTTTTGCGTGTCCATAATGTCTAATTGCAATGCTATTGCAAAAGAAATTATGGTGTTTTTGTTTGGTGTATAATTTCTGTCGTTTACAATTTTATACCAAGTTTGCCTACTTACGTTTGCCCTTTTATAGCACTCTACGTCCTTTAGCCCCTTTTTATCTATTAGTTCAAAAAGCGTTAAAGCAAACCCTTTATACATAAACCTTTTTAAATTATCTTCTTCTTTAAAAGTTGGCAAAGGTTGAGTTTTATAATAACTTGGCGGAAACTCTATCTCTTTATTAACGCTTGTCCCAATAGCGTTATAACTCTCTTGAAAAGACAAGCCCTCTTCTTCGAAATAGCAGTCTACGGCTTGTAAAGGAACTTCTTTTTTAGTTTTTGACTTAATAAGCCTTTCCATTTCTTTTGGAGCAGGACACTCAAAAACGCCTTTTCTTTCTTCCGTACTAGGTCGGCTAATAAGTTTAGGTTTTTTAAAAGTGTCTATAATAAAATCCGTTAAGCCTTTATCTAGTTGCTCGTTTATTTCGTACGCGTCTTTATTATGCACAACCAAATAAACCATAAGTTCGCTACTTTGTAAAAACTCTTTTATAGTATCAACCGCCACTTTTAAAACTTTATCTTTAGGATATCCGTATCTGCCGGATGATATTAGCGGAAAAGCAACGCTATTACATTTGCAACCTTCGGCTAGTTTTAAACACTCTTTATAACAAGATATTAGCGTTTCTTCTTCTTTATAAAGTCCACCTTGCCAAGTAGGTCCAACGGTATGTATAATAAAATTGCAATCTAAATTAAAAGCAGGCGTAATAACCGCTTGCCCCAATTCTATCTCGCCTATTATAGCGCAAACCTTATCTAATTCTTCCCCTGCTAAGTAGTGAACTAATTCGTCTAGCCCACCACCCGCTTTAAGTTTTTTGTTTGTAGGATTAACAAGTGCGTCGCACTTTACCCCTATAATATTATCTTGTAAAATTTGTAACGGCATAACTTTCTCCTTTTGTTTTAGTCGATAATTATAAATAACCAACAAAAAAATAAATTCCTAAATATTTATAAAAAAGCCTTTTAAAAACTTACAAAACTCCACCTATAAGTCGATTTTAAGCCAAAACTTAAAATTTTTTGCTATAATAACAAAAAGGGCAAGCCTAGTTTTAGGCTTGCCCTTTTCGTATTTGTACGTGTTTTGGCTTACTAATTTTTACTATTATTTTCGCAATCGCATTGTTCGGCATCTTTTAACTCTTTAGATGCGTCTGGGTGGCATACGTTACACGCACTACAATTTCCACCGCAAGAACAACTAGATTTGCCTTTCTTTTTATCTATTATGCTCTTAACTATTATTGCAATTACTAAACTAATTACAACTATTAGTCCTACAATCGTTTCCCAATTCATACTTACTCCTTAATTAACTCTTTATTTTTATATTTGTTAGGTCTTACTAATAAGAATATTAATACACCTAAAATTACAGTTGCAATTATAGAGCCGACTATCCTTGCCCATAAAGCACCCGTACCTGTAAATAAACAACCGTATTGATATACTATAAAACTAATTGCATAAGCAAATACGCACATATAACTAATTGCAAACGCAGTCCATTTCCAATTGTTCATTTCTCTTTTAATAGCACCCATTGCGGCAAAACAAGGCGCGCAAAGTAGGTTAAATATCATAAACGAATACGCTGCAAGTCCGCTACCGTTAAATATTAGCAGTTTAACCGCTTCGTTTAAACCTGCACCTTCTTCCGTGCCCGTTAATACTCCAAAGGTAGAAACAACTTCTTCTTTAGCAACAAGACCTAAAATGGTTGCAACTGCGCTTTCCCAATTGCCAAAGCCTAGTGGCTTAAACAACCAAGCAAACGCCGTGCCTATGTATTCTAAAATACTTCTTCCGCCACTTTCTTCCGTTATGTAGTGGAATCCTCCCGTAAAGGATAAACTATTTAATACCCAAATTAATACGGAAGATAATAAAATAACCGTTCCTGCTCTTTTAATAAAAGACCAACCCCTTTCCCAAGTGGCTCTAAAAATGTTGCTTGCTACCGGGAAGTGATATTGTGGCAATTCCATTACGAACGGAGCAACGTCACCTGCAAAGGCTTTTATTTTCTTTAAAATAATTCCTGATATAATTACTGCACCAACGCCTATAAAGTAAGCAGATACCGCAACTAACGCGTTTCCGCCAAACAACGCACCTGCAATTAAACCAACTATTGGCATTTTTGCACCGCAAGGTATAAAGCCCGTAGTCATTATAGTTAGTTTTCTATCTCTATCTTGCTCTATGGTACGGCTAGCCATAATACCCGGCACTCCGCAACCCGTTGCAACTAGCATTGGTATAAAACTTTTACCCGATAAACCAAACTTACGGAATAATCTATCCATAATAAAGGCTACCCTAGACATATATCCACAATCTTCTAAAATAGATAATAAGAAGAATAAAATTAGCATTTGTGGTACAAAGCCAAGCACCGCACCAACTCCGCCGATAATACCGTCGGCAATTAAACTAGTTAGCCAAGGTGCAAAATTTGCGTTTTCCATCCAAGTGGTAACGTTTGGTATAATCCACTCGCCAAAAAGTTTATCGTTCATAAAGCCAACGGTCCAATCTCCGATAGAGCCGATAGACAACCAATAAACTAAAAACATTATGCAAGCAAAAATTGGCAACGCCGCCCAACGATTTGTTAGCGCTCTATCTATTTTATCCGATACGGTTAGTTTACCCGCTTGCCTTTTTTTGTAACAACCTTTTAGTAGTTCGCCAATGTAAACGTATCTTTCGTTGGTGATAATGCTTTCGCTATCGTCGTCAAGTACTGCCTCGGCAGAAGCAATATCCTTTTCTATATGCTCGATTAGTTCTTTAGACAAGCCTAATTGCTCTATGGCTTTTTGGTCTCTTTCAAAAATCTTTATTGCATACCAACGTTGTAAATCTTCTTGCATGTCGTGTAATGCTACTTCTTCTATATGAGCAAGCGCATGTTCTACCGCCCCAGAATAAGAGTGCGTTGGTATTTTATATCCGTTTTTAGCAACTTCTATACATTTTTCTGCCGCTTCGAATATTCCTTCTAGTCTAAGCGCGGATATCTCTACTATAGGACACCCAAACCTTTTAGAAATTTCCGCCGTGTCTATTTTGTCACCGTTTTTGCGGATGCAGTCCATCATATTAAGCGCAATTACAACGGGGATACCAAGTTCTATTAGTTGCGTTGTTAAATATAAATTTCTCTCTAAGTTAGTTGCGTCTACTATATTTAAAATTACGTTTGGTCTTTCGTTTACCAAATAGTCTCTAGCAACAACTTCTTCTAAAGTGTAAGGCGAAAGAGAATAAATACCAGGCAAGTCTGCCACTTTAACCCCTTCGTGCTTTTTAAGTTTACCTTCTTTTTTTTCAACCGTTACCCCCGGCCAGTTACCAACGTATTGGTTTGCACCCGTAAATGCGTTAAAAAGCGTAGTTTTTCCGCAGTTGGGGTTTCCGGCTAAGGCAATTACGATTTCCTTTTCCATAAAATACTCCTTTTTTATATATTTAGTTAGCCTATGCTAACTTAAAATCCAAAAATTTTGGCTTTTTCCTAATTAATATTAGTTAAAGCCTTATTCTACTTCTATTAATTCGGCGTCTGCCTTTCTTATAGATAGTTCGTAACCCCTAACGGTTAGTTCTATTGGGTCGCCAAGCGGAGCAACTTTTCTTACGTAAACTTCTACGCCTTTGGTTATGCCCATATCCATAATTCTTCTTTTAACAGGTCCTTCGCCATATAGTTTTTTAACTACTGCACTTTCTCCAACCTTTAAATCTTTAATGGTTTTCATTTTAACTCCTTTATATCATTACTTTTTGAGCAAGTTCTTTGCTAAGTGCAACCCTTACTTCTTTTACGCTTACGATAAGGTTTCCGCCAACAGAATTAACAACTCTAATTTCTGCCCCAACGACAAACCCTAAGTTTTCTAAATGCCTTTTAACTTCGGGATTTCCGCCGATTTTTTTTATTATACCCGACTCTTGAGGATTTGCATAAGTTAATGGTATCATAAAACTTTTCCTTTTAAAGTTAGCCTATGCTAACTCAACGTGCGTAAATTTTAGTTAGCCACCGCTAACCATAATAAATTATATGTTTTTAAAAGCGTTTTGTCAACTAATTTTTTTAAATTTTTTAAAAATTTTTTTCATTTGCGTTTTTTATATAATTCTATTGTATTTTTTGCGTTTTTTATGTAAAATAATATTAACCCAATATTTTTTAATAGAATAATATAAGGAAAGGAATTATGGACATTTTGCTAGCGTTTACGTTAACTATGCTTGCGGGGTTATCTACGGGCATTGGCAGTTTAATTGCATTTTTTGCAAAGAGAACCAATACAAAATTTTTATCCGTTAGCCTAGGTTTTTCTGCCGGAGTTATGATATTTGTATCTATGCGAGAAATATTTGATAAAGCACTAGATTATATAACAAAGGCTAAAGGGGAAAACCTTGCAGGTTGGATAACCGCCGCCGCTTTTTTTGTCGGTATGCTCTTTATTGGACTAATAGATAAAATTTTGCCAGAAAACAAAAACCCGCACGAGAGCAAACTTATAGAAGAAGAACAAAAAGAAATAGACAAATCTAAAACGCTTATGCGTATGGGGGTGTTTACCGCTCTTGCTATTGCCGTGCATAACTTTCCAGAAGGGCTTGCAACTTTCGTTTCGGCACTAAGCGAACCGAGTGTTGCAATACCTATTTTCGTGGCTATTGCACTGCATAATATCCCAGAAGGTATAGCGGTGTCCGTACCTATTTATCAAGCAACAGGTAGCAAGAAAAAAGCCTTTTTATATTCCTTTTTATCTGGACTTAGCGAACCTATAGGGGCACTTGTTGGATATTTAGTGCTAATGCCTTTTTTAAACGATTTAATTTTTGGCATAATTTTTGCCTTTGTTGCAGGCATTATGGTTTACATTTCGGTAGACGAATTATTACCTAGCGCAAGAGAATACGGCCACCACCATTTATCCATTTACGGCTTGGTTGGCGGTATGGCTATTATGTGCGTTAGTTTGTTAATTTTTTAGCTCTGACACAACAATTGTTTGATAATAAGCCATTAAAATACTACGAAATATTGCGTTAAACTCCTTGAAAAGACGTATACTCTTATCTTCGGAGATTTGCCTTGCCAAATTGCATTTAAAAGGCTTATTTTTATCAACCACTAATTGTGACAAAGCATAATTTTTTAAGGAGTTCGTATGATAGATTTAATTAAAAGTAGAACTAGTGTAAAAAAATATTTAGATAAACCCGTTCCGCAAGAGTTGATAGATAAAATTTTAGAAGCAGGCACTTTTGCCCCTACGGGCAGAAATTATCAGTCCCCTATAATAATTGCCATAACCAACAAAGAAATAAGGGACAAACTATCTAAACTAAACGCTGAAATTATGGGTGTAAAAAATATAGATCCTTTTTACAACGCACCAGTAGTGTTAGTAGTGCTTGCAAATAAAGAATTTCCTACCCACGTTTACGACGGCAGTTTAGTTATGCAAAACCTTATGCTAGCCGCCCACTCTTTAGGCTTGGGTTCTTGTTGGATACACCGCGCCAAAGAAGAATTTGAAAAACCACTCGGCAAAGAAATTTTATCTATGCTAAATATCCAAGGCGAATACGAAGGTATAGGTCATTGTATCCTAGGCTACGCCGACGGCGAAATCCCTACCCCAAAACCAAGAAAAGAAAATTATATTTATTATTTAAAATAAAAAAGTTATTATATAACTCCCGAATAAACTACCCCTTAATCATACAACCCCAAAAGGCAATTACCTTTTGGGGTTGTAGTGTTGTGTCTATTTTAAGCAAAAATAGTTCTTTACATTTAAACGCTATTATATCACATTTGGGCTTTTAAGCCAACAAAAAAATCTCGTTTCAAAATTCCGAAACGAGATTTTTTATTCTAGTTTTTACTAGTTAAATATAAAAATTTATTCTATATCAAAAATATTAATTTTTTTCTTTTTTAGTAAAAACAAATACGCTATAAAACAACAAAGGCAATTATACTTCTACAATAGTAACACCATGGTTACACACCCTAAAAAGTTGCTCTAACTCTTTATATTTATTTTTTAGTTCTAACGCTTTTAAATTAAAAACGTTAAAATCTTCTCCATTTATAACCGACTTAACTTTTCCATTTTTTAATTGTGCATTAAGATAACTCCTTAATTTTTGCCTTATTATTCCACCTTTTCCACTACTACCATATCCGTGTATTATATAAATGCAATCTTTTTTACTATAAAGAAGTACCTGCTTTACGTAATCTAATGCTTCTTGGCTACTAAAACCATTTTCTACGTTTATTTCTTTTAACAACGTTAATCCTCCTTTAAAACAATTTGAATATCTTCGGAATAAGCAAATTTTTTAATAGCATTTTTTATTCTAGGGATGGTTACTTTTTGACAAATATCACTTTCGTTATTTGTTATAAGAATAAATTTTCTTTGTCCACCATCTTCTTTATTTAATTCCATAACGGCATGCCCCGTGGTTCCGCTACCAGCAAAAAAATCAAGAACGATAGACGTTTTATT
>JAGAUH010000279.1 GCA_017620875.1 Clostridia bacterium | reverse complement strand
TAAATCCGCCACCATTTTGATTCCGAAAGTTATATTAGGAACGAAAACCCCGTCCATAACGTCGCAGTGAACGAGGTCTGCTCCGCCTTGCTCTATTCTTTTTATTTCCGTTGCCATATTTGCAAAATCCGCCGACAATATAGACGGCGCAATTTGTATTTTACTCATATTTTTGCTCCTTAATTTCCTTTAAAATAGTTAAATATCTATTGTATCTATCTTGTGAAATTTCTTTATTTTCTACGCTAAGTTTTACACCGCAATCCG
This sequence comes from Clostridia bacterium, assembly GCA_017620875.1. GTDB lineage: Bacteria > Bacillota > Clostridia > Christensenellales > Borkfalkiaceae > UBA4675. The sequence goes on along the minus strand of JAGAUH010000279.1, from coordinate 2,104 downwards.
GCTCTAAATTATGTAAACAATCTACAAAATAACATTGTTTACCATAAAACTCTCTATAACAATTTTTTAAATCTTCTTGCTTAATATTTAGCGCGTATAAAGAAGTAAAACCCGGCGTATCCATAAGTCTAACGTTATCACTTTCTACTATGGTAGAAGAAGTAGTGGTATTTTTACCCCTTTGAGTTTTTTTACTTACTTCGCCAACCCTAAAATTTTCGCCGAAAATTCCGTTTATTATAGAAGTTTTACCAACGGCAGATTGCCCTGCAAAAACAACTAGTTTACCTTGTAAATAATTTTTTAACTCTTGTAAACCTGTATTTTTTTCGGCAGAAACGACAAATATTTTATCTACCGCGTTTTGATAATTGGCTAAAACGTAATCTGCAACGTCGGAAGAAATATCCGACTTGTTTACGGTAATTATTACCCCCGCCCCACCGTTTATTGCCATAGCAATTAGCCTATCTACAACTAAAAAGTCGGGCTTAGGAACAGATGCTACAACCACGTTTACTATATCTACGTTGGCACAACTTGGTCTTATAAAATAAGAATTTCTTGGCAATATTAAACTAATAGCGCCGTCTTTATCTATTTCTACCAAATCGCCCACCACGGGACGCATTTTTTTTACGTTGCCCCTAACGACACAAGATTTAATTTCTTTATCTAATTTAACTTCGCAAAAACTTTTTTTTACTTTTATTATTTGACCTATCAAGTATCGTCTTCTCCTTTTAACACGCTTGCCCTTAGTTGTCCGCAAGCACCTTGTATATCCGAACCAATTATTCTTCTGACGGTGCTAGATATACCTAAATCGTTTAGTTTTTTACAAAAATCGTAAGCGTTTTTATCGTTTACGGATTTTAAAGTTTTTTCTTTAACTTCGTTAAGCCTAATTAAGTTTACGTGACAAGGTTTACCCTTTAAAAGTCTATACAATTCTTGCAAATCTTTATCGGAATCGTTTTGTCCTTTTATTAAAGAATACTCGAAAATATATCTTCTTTTAGTTACTTTAAAATACTGCTCGCACGCGGATAAAATTTGTGATATTTTATACTTTTTTGCAATTGGCATTATCTTTTTTCTTTGCTCGTCAAAAGGGGAATGCAAAGAAATAGTTAAGTTTAAGGCAATTCCTTCGTTACAAAAATCGTATATTTTATCAACTAGTCCGCAAGTAGATAAACTTATATTTCTCGCGCTTATATTAAGCCCACCGCTACAAGTAACTTTTTTTAAAAAATCTACTACGTTATCGTAGTTATCAAAAGGCTCTCCACTACCCATTAAAACGACGTTAGTTACAAGCCTTTTTTTAATATCTCCGCCAAGCGCCCTATTAACAACGGCAATTTGAGAAAGTATTTCTCCACTGGTTAAATTTCTTACAAGTCCACCTATGGTAGAAGCGCAAAACTCGCACCCCATACGACACCCCACTTGAGTGGAAACGCATTGAGTATAGCCGTATTTATACTTCATAAGAACGCCTTCTATAATGTTTCCGTCGGATAGTTTAAAAAGGTATTTTATAGAACCGTCTTTACTGTGAAACTCTTTATATATTTCGCAAGCGCAGTCGGCGTAATCTTGCAATAATTTTTGCCTAAAACTCTCGGATAAATCGGTCATTTGAGAGATTGATTTTCCGTTGTTTATATTGTTGTAAATTTGCCCTGCCCTAAAAGATTTTTCGCCATAGTTTTGGACAAGGATATTTAGTTGTTCTTTGCCCAAATCTGCAAGTATCATTTTATTCTCCTAAGCGCGCAAACGTAAAACCCTGCGCCTAAACTTATATGCGGTAAAAAGGTAATACCAACGCCCTTTATTCCGTCTAGTTTACTATCTATTTCTTCTAAAACGAAGTTTTTATTTTTTGATAAAAAGTTAGTTATTTGCTCTTGATTTTCTTGTGGTAAAATTGAGCAAGTAGAATAAATTAGTCTACCGCCAACCTTTACGTAATTGCTACAAACGTTTAATATATTACTTTGAATATCGTTTAGTTCTTCGATATTTTCTTCCGTGCGGTTTAGTTTTATATCCGGGTTATCTTTTACTACCCCTAAACCAGAACAAGGAACGT
>JAGAUH010000278.1 GCA_017620875.1 Clostridia bacterium | reverse complement strand
ATATCTTTGCAAAAGACTATTATTTATACGATTACGAAAAAACTGATATTACAAATTTAATTAACTTAGTTGGCAAAGAAAAAGTTGTAGTATTGTTAAATATTCCTTCGGCTATGGATACAACTTGGTTGATTAATCAAGACGTAGGCGCAATAGCAGTTGTGTGGATGGGTGGCGAACAAGCAGGTAACTCTATTGCCGACGTGTGTACAGGTGTTGTTTCACCTAGCGGAAAATTGGCGGATACTTGGGCAAAAGATTTACAATATTATCCAACAACTAAAAACGATTGGTGGGATAGTGTGTCAGACTTAACCACTTTACAAAATTCTTTAAACGATTTTGGTGATTTCGGTGTTGCAAGATACGTTGAGGATTTATACGTTGGTTATAGATATTTTGCAACTTTTGACCCTAATTTCGAAACCGTAAACTATGAGTTTGGTTACGGATTAAGTTATACAAACTTTAATATAGACGTGGTTGGAGTAAATATAAATAAAAATAAAGGAACAATAAAAGTATACGCAAAAGTTACAAACACGGGTAATTTTGCCGGTAAAGAGGTTGTTCAAGTATACTATTCCACTCCTAATGACGTTATAGATGCGCCAAGTAAGCAATTAATAGCTTTTGCAAAAACAGAAACTTTACAACCTAATGCAAGCCAAACTTTAACTCTCGAATTTAACGTTAACGAAATGAGTCAGTTTGACGATATGGGAGTAATTAAACACTCTGCATACGTAATGCAAAGGGGAGATTATAATATCTACGTTGGTAACTCTATAAAGGATAGTGGCAAGAGATTGGTTGCAACGTACACTCAAAACGCTAACGAAGTTATAGAAGAATGTAACGAATTATCTACAACTATAGACAAAAGATTAACTAGCGATGGTACTTATCAAGTAATAAATACAGATGGATATAGAGTAAATGCAACGGGTGCAAGTACTATTCAAGCAGAAAATTATATTTCAAATACAAACGTAAAAGAGCCTTTTGGTGACGATTATGCCGCTTACGAACACGTTTCTCGTTTCGAATACGGAATGGCAAGTGGTCAATTACTTCGTATAACTAGCGGACATACTTTTAGATATAGATTATACGTAGAAAAAGCCGGAACTTATAATATCGATTTTATTATGGCAAACGGTTCTGGTACAAATTATAACGATATGCTACAATTATTTGTAGATTATACAGATGATGCGATTGATAATGGTGTAAACCAAAACGCAACCGTAAACTTAGATGCAGATGCTAATAACAATTGGCAAGCGTGGAAAAGGGTAACCGGTAACACAATTACCTTTACTCAAACGGGCGCTGTTTATATGACCTTAGTTTGTGCTTCGCCTTGTGCTGATATGGATTATTTTGTTATTTATAATAATAACGTTTCAGCAACTTCTGTTACAGAAATTACTGCGGCAAATTATTCTTATGCAGTAAATAATGCAGATGCTACGCAAGGACCTACGGTAGAGGCTAGTGTGTTTGGTCTTTGTCTTGGTTATTTGCATAGTGGTAGACAATTAAAATACACCTTAAACGTGGAAACTGCAGGACAATACTATATCAATTTAAACGCATCTAGTTGCGCTTATGCTTCGGATAACGTTGCAAAATTGTCCGTATGGGATACTGAAGTTGGTAGTTTTAAAGTTATGAGAACTGTAGATTACACTTATGTTGATTTGATATTGGAATTACCAAAAAATATTAAAAAGTTTTAAGGCACAAATGTGCCTTTTCTTTTTCTTTTGATTACTATTATAAATAGTAATGTGTTATAATAAATAAAAAAGAAATAGGTGATTTTATGCATGATGATATTTATT
>JAGAUH010000277.1 GCA_017620875.1 Clostridia bacterium | reverse complement strand
TATGTCAGTTGCTGTTGCAGTTGCCGTAGAACAAGGTATGAAAGGTTAATTACCTCCTTTAAACTTGCACATAAGATAATAAAAAATTAAAGTGTCAAACCATTGTTTGGCACTTTTTTTCTACTCTTTAGCCCCCTATTAAAAGCTATTTTAATTTGCAAATAATTTAAAAATTTTAGGCTTGCGATTTTAGTCGCAAGCCTTGTTTCTTATCTTTACAAATAGCCTAAGTCAATTGATAAAATATACCCGTTTACCATTTACAATACACTATTATTTACTAATAAAGGCAATAGTTTTTTAGCCATTTCGATAACATCTTCACCACTTAATCCTATGCGATTTGTACTCAATTTTTTAGGGCTCATTTTTATTATTTCTACAACCCACTCTTTATGAAATTGTGCATATCTTTTGCATTTTACTGCTCTATCTTTAAAAGTTGAAGTATTTTCCCAATTTAAATGTTTTTTATCAATTTTTAAATAATACAAATAAGAAATAAACCAACTTGCACCTATCTTTGTCAAAAATTCTCCACCATTGAAATTAAAATTATGTCCTCTCATAAAACTTTATCCTTTACCATAACAAAATTTAGGAATATAGTATAACACTAAAACTTATACTTTTCAAGCATTTGATTTATTATTATATAAAATATATATACCTTTAAGATTATTTTAGTGCGAATATAACGATAAAAATTAGGCTTGCGATTTTAGTCGCAAGCCCTTTTTCTTTAGATATTTAATTATTCCGTTTTTGAGATAATAAATTTTTTAACAAATAACTTTTCTACCCCTAAACTTGTTAGCCCGAAAAGTAATGATATTACGTGAAATAATAATAATCCTAATATTATTGATAGAGACATAGCATAAAGCATAACTTTTATAAACCCCGTTACGTTTAGTATAAACAAAAACACAAGAATTGCCCCGCAAGTAGCAAACCACCATAAAAATCCTATTTTCTTATTTTTATGTACACCACACAAATTTATTAAGGACATTATAATAGAAACCAAAAAGCCTACGCCTGGCAACAATACTATAAACAAAAACTGAATTAACGTATATTTTTTACCCATAAATACCCCCTTTATTTAATATACGATGGTATCATTATAACCCCCCCGAAAAAATTTGTCAACCCCTTATAAATAAATTTAGGCTTGCGACTAAAATCGCAAGCCTTTTAAATATTTATTTTTTGCTTATATTATTTGGCTAAAACCCGCCCTATAAGTTGGTTAATAGCGATTTTAATAAGCAATTATCTCTTTTTTACGTACTCAACCTTAACGCTTTCGCCCGTGTCGGAGCAATCGGAAATCCATAGCGTAAACGAACCGTATTCGCTTTCGAACTTATCGTTTGCCGACCAGAAACGAAGCATTTCTTCCGTAATTTTAAACTTAACGGTTTTTTCTTCGCCGGCTTTAAGCATAACCTTTTTATAATCTTTTAATTCTTTTACAGGTCTAACTAGGCTAGCATAATCGTCGCCAATATACGCTTGTAAAACTACTTCGCCGTCTACGTTGCTAGTATTTTTAACGGTAACTTCTGCAACAAGTTTGTCTTTTTTAGTAATTACGTTAGTACTTAGCGTAGGCTTAGAAATTTGGAAAGTAGAATAAGACAAACCGTATCCAAATGGGAATAAAGGAAGGTTACCAACGTCTTGATAACGAGAACAATATCCCGCGTCGGAACTGTCGTCCCCTTTAGGTCTACCCGTACGGAAACTATTGTAATAAATAGGAATTTGACCTTCTGTCTTAGGGAAAGTCATAGGTAGTTTTGCGCTAAAGTTTACTTTGCCAAACAATAAGTTTGCAATTGCGTTACCACCTTCTGTACCAGGTTGCCAAGCATCTACTAAAGCAGGCATATCGTCAATTATACCATTTAATACAAGCGGTCTACCGTTAAATAATACAACGGCAGTTTTAGGATTTGCCTTTACTACTTGCTTAATAAGCGTTTGTTGAGCGATAGATAGTTTTATTTCCGCACGAGAATTTCCTTCTCCGCTATGATATGCTTCTTCTCCAACGGTTAAAATTACTATATCGCTTTCTTTTGCTAGTTCTACGGCTTTTTCTACCCCAGAAATATCCGTTTCGTTTAACTTGCTAGAACAACCTTCTTGACAAGTAACGGTTGCATCAGGTAATAAATTTTTAACGCCTTGAGCAACGCTAACGGCTTCTTCCGCTTTACCTAAACAAGCCCAAAATCCTATCATACCCTTATCGGCAAAAGGTCCGATAACGGCAACTTTTTTAGCGCTAGTATCAAAAGGTAAAACACCGTTATTCTTTAATAAAACCGCGCTTTTTTCTGCGGCTTTTCTTGCGATTTCTCTATGTTCTTTGCAAAGGCAAACTTTTTCTTCTTTTTCGCCGTCGGCAACCAAATAAGGATTTTCGAACAAGCCCATTTTTTCTTTTAGTTTTAACACTCTTAAAACGGCTTTGTCTATATCTTTCATTTTAATTTTGCCTTCTATAATAAGGTTAGGCACTTGTTGTAAATAAGTAGCGGACCTCATTTCAATATCGCAAGTTGCCTTTATAGATTTTTCGGCGCAATCTTTTTCGGTTGCGCAATATCCGTGCATATTCATTTCTCTAATTGCGTTGTAGTCGGAAATTACTATACCGTCAAATCCCCACTTTTTACGAAGGGTATCGTTCATAAGCCACTTGTTACCAGAAGACGGAACGCCGTTTAGCAAGTTAAAAGAAGTCATAACCATTTCTACGTCTTCGTCTATTGCGGCTTTGTATGCAGGCAAGTAATAATCTTGTAAGTTACGCATACTCATATCAACGGTATTATAATCTCTACCGGCTTCTGCCCCGCCGTAGCAAGCAAAGTGCTTAACGCAAGCGGCAACGTCGTACTTACCTTTCATTTTGCCTTGGTAACCCCTAACCATTGCCCTTGCCATTTGGCTATTTAAATAAGGATCTTCTCCCGTGGTTTCCATACATCTACCCCATCTTGGATCTCTAGCAAGGTCTACCATTGGGCTAAATACTACGTGTACGCCACCAAGAGCCGATTCTTTTGCCGCCATACGACAACAATCTTCTGCAAGTTGATCGTCGAAAGAAGCGCCTATTGCTAAAGGTATAGGATAAATAGTCCTATATCCGTGTATTACGTCTTGCATAAATAATAGCGGAATTTTATTAGGATCGTTTTGCATGTGTTCGTCTTGTATGCCTTTCATCATATCTGCACCGATATAATTTAGGGTAGAACCCGTTGCAGAAACTTGTTCTTTAGTTAGCGCTAGTTCGCCAGCAGGACCAGAAATAGCACCGCTTGCAGTTACACTTAGGCAATCTGCAGTAAATTGAGATAATTGCGCCAACTTTTGCTCTAAAGTCATTTTTTTAATTAGTTGTTTTAAATTCATATTGCACCTACATTTTAGAGTAAATTTTTACGTTAATTTTATTTTATCATAAAGTAAACTATTTTTCAATAACTTAACGGCTTTTTATAAAGGATATCTTAAATTTTGCAATTTTTAATATGGTTTATAAAATTTTTTCCATAACGGTTTTTAGTGGTAGCAAGCCCATTTTTTGATAAAACTTAGTTGCCCCGCTATTTAAAGCCCACACGTTTAAAGTTATATCGTAAAAGCAATTTTCTTTTGCAAAATTTTCTACAAACTTAAAAATTTTTTCACCTATTTTTTGCCCACGATAGTTTTTATCCACGCACAAATCGTCTATATATAAACTTGGCTTATCGTAAAAGATATTGCCACCCCTATTATGCTTTTCGCAAAAGCAATAAGCCACAACTTTATTATTTAATTCTGCCACGAAAATATAGTTTTCGGCACTATTTAATAGGTCTATAAGTTGTTTATCGGTATATTTTTTTGCATTTTGCCTAAACAAATCCGGTCTACCTTCGCTATGCAAACTACACACTTGAAACAACAAATCGTTTAAGTATGGTATATCTTTTTCTTTAGCCTTGCGTATTATCATTTATATCTTTATCTTCCTTTTGTTTTTCTTTTTTCTCTTTATATTCTAGTAGCAAATACGCTAAAATAAATCCACCGATTAGCATAACTATACCAAATATTATAGTTAGGCTAGACATAGGCAATTTTATAAACACGTCGTTAAACTTTGGTTTACCCCAATCTTGCGCTAAAAACATTGCCGGTAGAGAGCCGATAGCAAACCCACTTATTGCCATATAAGTAGTATTGCTTTTTTTAGCAAAACAAACTTTTATTAGTTTGCTAAACGCTAGCACCCCAACCACAAAACCAACAATAAATAACGCAAGTAACAAAATTTCTTGCCAACCGAAACTAAAGGACAAAAAACTACCTATTAAAGTATCGAATATAGGATAATAATATCCAACCGCAAGTAGCAGAGCCGTTCCGCTAACCCCGGGTACTACCGTAGAAATTGCAAAAAGTAACCCACTTATAAAAACCATTAAGTAGTTTATAAAAGTAGGATTAGTTAAGTCTACGCCGTTACCTTTTATTATATAAGAAAGAGCGCCTAGCCCTATAACGAGCAAAAAGGTAAAGGAAAAAACTAAATAATTCCACTTAGGAATAGTTTTCCACTCTACCTTTTTTATTATTGGTTTTAATCCCCCTGCAAGCAAGCCTGCAAAGAGCATAATTATTATAAAACAATTTTTTTTAAGCAGGTATATTAGTGGAAAATATAAACTTATTGCCGATATTATAATCCCTAGCCCTATTGGTAGCAGATATAAAAAACTCTTTTTAAAATTTTTAAATAGGTTGCTAACGCTATCTATCATATCTTGATAAACGTTAAAACTCATAGCAACCGCGCTACCGCTAACCCCGGGAATTATAAAGCCAAAGCCTATGCAAAATCCACTAATTA
>JAGAUH010000276.1 GCA_017620875.1 Clostridia bacterium | reverse complement strand
TATCGGGCTTTTTAGGTTCGGCTTTCGCCGCAGAAAACTTTGCCGAGCCTTTGGTAGAAGTTCTTTTAAAATTAAATTGGGGTATTTCTGCCTCCGTTTTAGAAAGTATTTGCGTAGTTTTAATTACCATTATAATTGCATATTTTTCTATCGTTTTTGGAGAACTTATACCAAAACGTATCGCTATGAGCAAGAAAGACGGTGTTGCTTTAGGTCTATCCGGTATGCTATTATTCGTTTCTAAAATTTTTGCGCCACTCGTTTGGTTACTAACTTTTTCTACAAATATAGTTTTAAAAATTTTCAAAATTAATTCCGCTAAAGAAGAAGACGTTACCGAAGAAGAAATTAAATCTATGGTAGAATCTAGTTCGGCTTCCGGTATAATTTTAAAAGACGAAAACGATATTATACAAAACGTTTTCGAAATGAACGATATTTGCATTTCAGAAATATGTACCCACAGGGTAGACGTAGTGTTTTTAAAGACTACTGATACTTTTACTAAGTGGAGACAAATAATTTTTAATACAAGACATTCTTTTTATCCGGTAATACAAGATAAAGAAGACGACGTTATCGGCGTTTTAGACGTTAAAGATTTTTTTAAAAACAAAGTAAAAAGCAAAAAGGACGTGCTAACGTATCTTAAAAAACCCGTTTACGTACCCGAGAGTATGAAAAGTAACGTTTTGTTTAATAAAATGAAAGAATCTTCTAACTATTTCGCTATCGTCGTAGACGAATACGGTGGATTAAGTGGAGTTATTTCCGTTAGAGATTTGCTAGAAATTTTAGTTGGCGACCTTTACGAAGAAGGCGAGCAAGAAGAAATTTTACAATTAGAAGACGGAACTTATCAAATTAGCGGTGGCGCTAGTTTAGACGAAATTAACGAACTATTTAACCTTAGTTTAGACACCGAAGAATACGATACTTTCGGTGGTTACGTTTTAGCGGAACTTGGCGAAGTTCCTAACGATAATACTACGCCTTTAGTAGAAACCAACGAACTAATTATACAAGTAAAAAAGGTTACTAAAAGAAGAATTATAACAACTATCGTATCTAAAAAGGAGAGTGCAACAATTGAAAATCCTTAGTTTTGATATAGAAAGTTGTAACGGAAACTCTAAAGAAGCAAGTCTTTGTAGTTTTGGATATTGCCTTACGGACGAAAATTTTAATATTTTAGAGCAAAAAGATATAATAGTTAATCCAGCGTCAAAAAAGTTTACTTTATTAAATTTTAAGGGTAATAAGGGCATAAAACTAGCCTACGAAGAAAAGGTTTTTCGCTCCGCGCCCACTTTTGACCTAATATATCAAGAAATTAAAGACCTTTTTGATAAAGCCGATTTAGTAGTAGGGTTTTCTATTATTAACGATTTAAACTACTTAAATAGCGCCTGCAAGCATTATAATAAAGAAAATTTTAACTTTGAGTTTATAGACGTTCAGTATATATACAGTTTGTATAAAGGCGAGCAAAAAGCGTTAGATAAACTTATGCACGACCTAAATAAAGATTTTGTTTTTCACGAAAGTGACGAAGATGCTAGGGCTGCTATTTTAGTTTTGCAAGATATATGTAAAAATCTCGTAGTAGATTTACAAGGGCTTTTATCTTATTATAAAATAGTAAAAGGTAAAAACACTAACCAAGGATATTATAGCAGTTATTCTTTGGTGCAAATGCTCGGTAGAAAAGGTTTACAACCTACTAGCAAACTAACAAAACACCTTTTTGGCGTGCATTTATTAAAACAAAAAAAGCAACCTAGTGGAAAACTAAGTAAAAAGTCTTTTCATTTTAGTAAAAAACTTAGTTACACTAATATAAGGTTTTCTCGTAGTTTAATTAGTTGTATTTACGAGCAAGGTGGCACTTATACGACTAACTTAGAAGATTGCAAAATTTTTGTAATTGCCAATAAAGAAAAATTAAAAAATTCAGAATTAGAGTTTTCTTTAAATCATAAAGAAAAAGTTATGGAGTTAGACGATTTCTTGGCTATGCTAGGTCAGTTTAAAATGCAAACCTTTAACGACGAAAAGGCAATTATAAAATATTTTAGTAAAAAACCAAATTAAACTAAAACCCAAAAGTCAAATTCTTTTGGGTTTTTATTAAGGTGTGTATGAGGTACGTTATTTCAGATATTCACGGCGAATACGATTTATTTTTAAAATTACTTAATAAAATTAATTTTTCTTCTTCCGACGAAATGATTGTTTGTGGCGATATTATAGATAAAGGAGTGGATTCTATAAAACTACTAAAGTACGTTATGACCAAAGACAATATTCGTTGTATAATAGGCAATCACGAATATTATTTTTTAAAATACTATTTATCCTTAATGCAAAACTCGCCGGAAGACTTTGATTTTGTATTAAAAAAATTAATGGAGCATTTCCCATACGATACGGACTTGTTAAATTGGGACGTAATGGATTATCTTGAAAGTTTACCTTATTTTATAGAAGAAAAAGATTTTATTTGCGTACATGCGGGGGTAGAG
>JAGAUH010000275.1 GCA_017620875.1 Clostridia bacterium | reverse complement strand
CAGATGTCTTGTTAAGGGCTTTATTAGTGAAGATAGGTTTGGCTTTGAAGAAACAGTGTATTTGTTGCTATTTTCTAACTTACCTACCAAAGAAGAATTGGCTGAGTTTAAGGCACAATTATCTACATATCGCTCTTTGCCACCTAGTTTTGTTAGGGATATGATTTTAAAAGCACCGGGAAAGGATATGATGAATATTTTATCTCGTAGTGTACTAGCATTGTATGCTTATGACGAAAACCCAGATGATATTTCTACTGCAAATGTGTTAAGACAATGTTTGCAACTAATTGCACAATTTCCACTTTTGTCAGTGTATGGTTATCAGTCTTTTCAGCATTATCACAACAATAATAGTTTGTTTATACATTATCCTAAGCCAGAGTATAGCACTGCCGAAAACTTGCTTTATATACTAAGAGAAAATGGCGAGTTTTCTCCGTTAGAGGCAAAAATATTAGATATAGCACTTGTGTTACATGCAGAGCATGGCGGTGGAAATAACTCTACATTTACAACACATGTAGTAACTTCTTCTGGCACAGATACTTATGCTGCTGTTTCAGCTGCATTAGGCTCTTTAAAAGGACCAAGACATGGTGGGGCAAATGTAAAAGTTATGCAAATGTTTGACGATTTAAAGGCAAATGTAAACACAGAAGACACACAAGAAATTGCAAAATATCTAAACAAACTATTAGATAAAGAGGCTTTTGATAAAGCAGGGCTAATTTATGGTATGGGGCATGCCGTTTATTCTTTAAGCGACCCAAGGGCAGATTTGCTAAAAGCATATGCGGAAAAACTTGCAGAAGAAAAGGGTATGCAAAAAGAGTTTAAACTATATCGACAAGTAGACAAACTTGCTCCAGAAATTATTGCTGAAAAGAGAAAAATTTATAAAGGTGTAAGTGCCAATGTTGATTTTTATAGCGGTATGGTTTATAAAATGTTAGGCTTGCCTTATGAGTTGTTTACCCCAATTTTTGCTATTGCAAGGATTGCTGGTTGGTCTGCCCATAGGCTAGAAGAAATACAAAATTCTGGTAAAATTATAAGACCTGCTTATATTTGTGTAAAACCTAATGGAGAATATGTAGAGCAATCTAAAAGGAAATAATTTTTTATAAAACCTTAAAAAAGTTGCCCTATAAGTCAAAAATATGGCAAAAAGTAAAAAATAAAGAGTAAAACCAGCAAGGGTTTTACTCTTTTTGCTTTATATAAAGTTAGTTAGGCATTGTATTTTGCCATTTCGGTAGCAATCATAGTTTTTATTTCTTCTACGGCGGTGTCTAGTTTAATAGTCCCTTTAAAAGACTTGTCTCTAAAAGATACTTCTAGTTCGCCACTCTCTAAATTTTTAGGTCCTAAAACTATACGGATAGGCACGCCAAATAAATCTGCGTCGGCAAATTTAAAGCCTGGGCGAGCATCTCTATCGTCGTATAAAACTTCTACGCCGTTTGCCTTTAAATCTTCGTAAAGTTTATCGGCAACTATTTTAACTTGTTCTACGTCTGGACGGATAGAGCAAATTTGTACTTGCCAAGGAGCAATGCTCATAGGCCAAATAGGTCCGTAATCGTCGTGAGATTCTTCGCAAATAGAAGCAAGAAGTCTACCTACGCCAATACCGTAACAACCCATAATAGGGTATTGGTCTTGTCCGTTTTCGTCTTGATAAGTCATATTCATACTCTTTGTGTATTTTGTGCCAAGTTGGAAAATGTTACCAATTTCTATAGAGTTGTTTACCTTTAAACTTGGTTTGCCACAAATAGGGCAGATATCTCCCGTTTGGGTGCTACATACGTCTACGAATTTATCTACCTTTAAATCTCTTTCTACGCTAACGCCTTTAATATGATAATCTTTTTCGTTTGCACCAATTACCATATTTACGCCACCTTTAATTGTTTGGTCAAATAAAATAGTAACGTTTTCTGGTAGACCGATAGGTCCAATAAATCCTTCTATAATGCCACAGTCTTCGGTAATTTCGGCAACGTGCAACTCTTCGCCTACCGCGTTTTTAAGTTTGGTTTCGTTTACTTCTCTATCGCCCCTTACAAAAGCAACCACGTAACTGTCGTCTATATTTCTTTGGTATACCACTGCCTTTATAGATTTTGTAACGTCTGCATTTAAAAAGGTAGTAACTTCTTCTATGGTTTTAGTGTCTGGTGTGTAAACCTTTTGCATTTCTTGCGCAGGTTCTTGCTCGTTGTTTACTATAACCGAAGCAACTTCTAGGTTGGCTTTATAATCACAAGTGTCGCAAACCGCAATGGTGTCTTCACCAATTTCGCTTATAAGCATAAATTCGTGAGAAACGCTACCACCCATCATACCGCTATCGCTTTTAACGGATACAAAGTTTTTAGCGCCGACTCTTTTAAAAATACGCTCGTACGCTAGGTGAGCCTTTTTATAATATTCTTCTAAGTCGGCTTGAGAAGTGTGGAAAGAGTAGGCGTCTTTCATAGTAAATTCTCTAACTCTAATTAGTCCGCCCCTTGCTCTTGGCTCGTCTCTAAACTTGGTTTGTATTTGATAAATCAT
>JAGAUH010000274.1 GCA_017620875.1 Clostridia bacterium | reverse complement strand
GTCTAAGCACGCTAGATAGCATATCTTTTACGTATAGTTGAGAAACTTCTTTAGCGTCTATTTTAGAAGTATTAGTTATAGTATAACTAACTTCCGCTTCAAAGTCTCCCGTAGGTTTTATTTGTAGGTTAGAATACTCAAAGTTAGCGTAACTTAAGCCGTGTCCAAACGGATAATTAACTTCTTCTTCAAAAAAGTCGAAATATCTATACCCAACGAAAACACCTTCGGTATACTGAGTAACTAGTGGATTTTTCATAGCGCTTGTAGTAGTTGGATAATCTTCTAACTCGTAAGCAAAGGTTTCGCTTAGTTTTCCGCTAGGGCTAACGTTTCCTGCAATTAAATCCGCAGCGGCTTCTAGCATACCTTCACCTGCAAAGCCCGTGTATAAAATTGCCTTTACGTTTTCGTCCCACCAGCAAGTTTCTATTGCACTACCACCTGCTAAAACAACTATCGTGTTAGGGTTTATTTTGCTAATTTCTTTAATAATATACTCTAATCTTGGTTGCAAACGCATACTTTGTCTATCAAAGCCTTCGCCTTCGTTACGGTAGTCGATACCTGCAAAAACTACGCAAACGTCCGCATCACACGCACTTGATAGTTTTTCGCCTAAAAACTTGGTTTCTACGTTGCCACGCCAATAAGTATAAGGCTCTAAATATTCCACTTCTGCTTTTGGCATTGCTCTTTTTATTTCGTCGCCAAGCGTTGCCATTTGATAATCGGTTTCTACCCTTGCAGAGCCATCGCCAATAACCGTTACCCTGTCTTTTTCTAAGCTATATACAACAATTTTTTCGTTGCCTTTAAGCGGTAAAATATTATCTTGGTTTTTAAGTAGTACAGAGCCTTCTAACGCACCTTGATAAGCAAGTTTATGCCTATCTTCTTTAGTAGTAGTTACTTTTCTTAGTGGTTTCCAAGACTGCATTGTATTTATTAAATTTAAGATATTTTGTACGCAAAAATCTATTTCTTCTATGGTTATTTCGCCACTTTCGTATGCCTTTTTAAGTTCTTCTACACTTTCTTTTCTATCCGGCATTTCTAAATCGGTCGTTGCCTTTAAAGCCTTAACTCTATCGTGTACCGCGCCCCAATCTGACATAACAAGACCTTTAAAGCCAAGTTCTTCTCTTAAAGTGCGTTTTACCAGTTTAGCGTGTTCGCTTGCCCAAACTCCGTTTATTTTATTATATGAACTCATAATAGTAACGGGATTTGCTTGTAATGCTATTTCGAAAGGTTTTATGTATATTTCTCTTAAAGTCCTTTCGTCTATCTCGCTACTAACAAGTAGTCTATCTTGCTCAAAGTTGTTTGCTACGTAGTGTTTTAAACTTGTACCGATACCCTTTTCTTGAACGCCTAAAATATATTCTTTTGCCAAAGTTCCCGCAAGATATGGATCTTCGGAAAAATACTCAAAGTTTCTGCCGTTTAAAGGGTGGCGTTTAATATTAACGCCCGGTGCTAAAATAATATCTACGTCGTGGTCGATACAGTCGTCTGCAATAGCGTTTCCTACGGTTTTAGCAAGTTGTTTATTCCAAGAGTTTGCAAGAACGTGTACGCTAGGATAAATGGTAGATTTTACGGTAAACAACTTACCATTTTCGTCTGGTTCCATTTTGCGTAGTCCACAAGGTCCGTCGGAAACGATAACTTTATCTAACTTTCCGTTAAAATCGTGTATAGCCCAAACACCATTGCCTGATAACAATTCAAATTTTTCTTCTAAGGTTAAGTTTTTTATATCATTTTTCATGTTTCACCAAAATTTTATTTATTTTACATAGTATCTTGCCAAGAATAACTCTTGGCAAGAAAGTTTTTTATTTAGAAAGGTAATATCCTAATTCTACTTCGGAATAACTATTTTTTGCAATTAAGTTTTGAGCAACTTGTTGGCAACTTCTACTATCACTTACAAGTAAATCTTGACAATAACAAACCAATCCATCGGTTTGAGCAAAGAATACAACCGTATAACTTGTTGCATAATCTATTTCTTTTACGTCAAATTGTACGTAATATCTACCGTTAGCATACTCGCAATCTAATTTTTTTGCGTTATATTCGGCATAGTTAGATAGATTTAAATCGTTATTAAATTTAGAAGTTTCTACAACAATTGCAACGTATTTTAAACCTTGTTGTTCGGTAGAAGTTATGCTAAATTTAATTTTTCCATTTTGACCATCTTTATCTGCCCAAATGCTTGCTCCGTTTACTATTTTTGTATCTTGTGGATAATCTTCGTGCAATTTAGAAGAAACGTATCTAATTTTAATGCTTTGTAAATTATATTCTTGTACGGAAGAACTAAATAAAATAGTATGTTCGCCCTCAGTTAAATATACTTGTTGTTCGCCATTATCACCATTAAACCACTTAAACGTTACCCAATCGGTTCCCGTTGTTACTTTATTAGGATTTGTAAAGGTATCTACAACCTTTCCATCAATACTTAAAGTAAAGTTACCATAAGACTCATTTACTCCAGGGATATTTAGTAAATAACTTAATCCGTAAGTTCCTTCTTCTTTAACAGTTATTAAATACGTTGCGGTACCATTGTGTAAACTTGCAATATGATTACCTTCTACCCTAACGCTACCGGTAACTTCGGTATAGTTTCTAACTTCGATATCGCTATTAGTTCTATCAATTACTTGGTTTGCTTGTTTTCCGTAAGAGAAGATAATATTGTGCATGTTAAAGCCATCACCGTTTATATCAACGTATATTCTATGAACGCCGGCAGATAAATATATTTTTTGACTACCATTATCGCCAAAGAATATTCCTTCTGAAATCCAATCTTCCGTACCCCACTCTGCAGTAGATTTTTTACGTTCTGGGTTAGTAAAGGTATCTACTAGTTTACCAT
>JAGAUH010000273.1 GCA_017620875.1 Clostridia bacterium | reverse complement strand
TGAAAGATACTGTTATTATAAACGAAAAAGACAATGTGGGAATAAGCCTTACAGGGATAAACGATATCCCTGCAGGGCATAAATTCGCTTTAAAAGACATTAAAAAAGGCGATTTTATAATTAAATATCACGCAAAACAATCTTCTTTAAATATAGATAAAAATATTGCTGATTTTGCTTTTAGCAATTCTACGGTGCAAAACGTTACTATTTCTCAAGATAAAATAATTGGTAAAGGCGCGTTTTTTGGGGCGGGTAGTTTAAATAGCGTAACTATTAATTCTAACGCCATACCAGAACTTTGTTTTTATAATTGTAGCAATTTAAGTGTAATAAACGGCTCGCCAACTAAAATTGGCTCTTATGCTTTTGCAGAAACAAACCTAGGCGGTATAGATTTAACTAATACAACCACTATTGGTTCTTACGCCTTTAAAAACAGTAGTCTTACTAGTTTAGATATTAAAAATGCGCAACTAGAAGATTACGCTTTATCTGGCACGAATCTTCTTGCGGAAATTAGCGCAAGTGGTAGCCAAAATTACGTTGTAAACCAAGGCGTATTATTTAGTAAAGATTTACAAAAAATAGTTTGCTATCCTGCAAAACTAAATCTTGCCACTTTAAATTTAACAAATGTTATAATAGGTAAGGGTGCGTTTAGTAACTGCGATAGCGGTGTAGAATTAACGGGTACTATAATAGAAATAGAAGATAGGGCTTTTGAGGGAGCAAACGTTATTTTTAGTGTAACGGGCACTAAAAAAGTGGGCTATAAGTCGTTTTACGATAGTAAAATAACAAGTTTAGAATTTGCCGAATTAGAGAGCGTGCAAGAAAAAGCCTTTTGTTATAGTAAAGATTTACAAAGCCTAAATATAACAACTTCTTCTATTTTGCCAATAGGAATTTTAAAAGGTTGCGAAAACTTAACCGATTTAACGGTTAGTTTAAATAGAGTGGGCAATTCCGATTATAAAATGCAACTAGGCTATTTGTTCGGGTTAGATTATTGTCAAAATTCCGAAGTGGTTTATCAAAACTATAAACAAGGAAATAAATTAAAATATTATATCCCTAAATTAGAAAACGTTACCGTAAGCGGAAACGTGGGCTACGGCGCGTTTATGGGGTTAACTCATTTAAAAAATGCAAACCTAAAAAACGTTAATGGTTTAGGTGCGTATGCTTTTGCAGGTTGTAGCAAACTAGAAAAAGTTACGCTAAACCAAAACGTAAACGCTATTCCTATTTACGCGTTTTACGGTTGTAGTTCTTTAAAAGGGTTTAACGCGGACGATATCGTAGATTTAGGTGGAATTACGCTAATAGGCGACAACGCTTTTAACGGTTGTAAAGAGATAACTCAAGTAGAAGTTAAACAAGGGCTTTTTGCCGATAAAATTTATAGTGGCGCGTTTGCAAATTGTACTAAATTGCAAAACGTAAACGTTTATTCTTTAGACTTTTTTAATAAAGATAATAACTATACTATTTATGGTAACTTGTTTGACAACGCAACCCAAGTTTACGTTGGATTAGAGGCTTTAACTGCAGAACAAATTTCTAGTTTAAACACTTTCCACGTTGTTCAAAAAGAAAAAAATATTAAAACTTTTATACAAGATAATAAAACTTTATTAATTTGTATTTTCTTTATAGTGTTGGCAGTTTTAATTGCAATTTTAGTGCCTATTGTAAGGGCAAGAAAAAATGCTAAAAAAACCGTAGACGAGTTTGGTAGACCTATTGCTAAGCATAGGCATCACCACCATCATCACAGGCATTAAGATTTGCCTGCAAGTATTTCGCCACTAACGCCGTCTATTAAAAAAGCGGTAATTTTGTTAGAGCCTTGCGCGTAGCCAACGTAATAAAAATTATAGCCGTTTTCTACGATTAGTCTAATATAAATTTCGGCTTTAAACTCGCCGTTTTCGTATAAACAAGATACAAAGTCGCTTTGCTCTTTATTTACTTTTTCTAATGCGGTTAAAGGGGTTATCGTGTCGGATTTTAACATAGATTTACAAGTTATTTGAGTTTTTGTAGAATTGGTTTCGGTTTCTACTACAATTTCTTTATCGGGTAAGCGTTTTACTTTAAAAGAATAATCTACGCTATTAGTGTTTGCGTTGTATTCGCCTTGGCTAGCGTAGGTTTGCCCGTTAAAACTCAAAGTTATTTTAGTGGGGTTAAATTCGTTTAAAACCTTAACTATAACAAAGTTTTCTCGGTTACAAGCAACCCCGTCGTTAATAAACGGATATTCTCTTTCTTCGGAAAAGGCTTTTATGCAAACGCCGTTTTGTTCGCCGTAAAAAACGTTGTATCTTATTTGAGATATGTTGTTTTTTTCTTGTTGGGTATATCCACAACTAAAAAGCATTGGCAAACAAACTATAATTAATAAAATAAATAAAAATTTTCTTTTCATATAAATTCCCCAAAACAAATATATGTTTTAAGGGAAAATATCATACCAAAAAAGGCATTTATGACTAAAAAAATAATTCAGACAACTATAATTACGCTTATTGCTATTATTTGCGTTATTGCTTTTACTTGGGGCGCGGTTACTATAATTTCGCCTTATACTATGGGTAAATTTTCGCAAAAACTCGGTGCGGATAAGTCTGCTAGCGCATATTTTGAAATAGATTATAAACGCAACAAAAGCGACGATAGGTTATATAATTTAGTTTCTAGCACGTTTTACGCTAATAAATATGGCAAAACAATAAAATATGGTAACGAACTTTTAAAAAGAGAAAGTTTTGTAAATAATTATACTAATAAAAACTATATTGATATAGTAATTTACGTTGCAAAATCTAAATACTATACGGGTAACGAAAATTTGGTAGAATTTGTACTTGAGCACGCTTTCCATAAAGATGGCGAAAAAATCGTTGATTTTAAAAAGTATTCTACTATTATAGATTCCGTTATGTTTTTGGCAAGTTCTAAAGGGGATAAGGCAACTTTAGACAACTTATATTCTTCTATGGTGGTTACGGAAAAAATAGGGGAAGATTCTTTTATGGGTAACGCGTTAGATAGTAGCGACGGATACGTTTCGGATTACGAGCAATACGTTATTACCATTTACACTTTAACACAATTGCAAGATAGGGTATGAAACTAAAATTTTTGTCGGCAAACGCTATAAAAATAATAGCAGTACTACTTATGCTATTAGACCACGTTTGCCTTTATTTTTTTCCGCATATAGTAATAATTAGGCACGTTTGTAGGGGTGGACTAATACTTTTTGCCTACTTTATAGCAGAGGGTTGTAAATATACGAAAAATAAACTAAAAAGATTTTTAATGATATTTATTTTTGGTATTATTTTTCAGGTTGTATATTGCGGGGTTGTGTTTAACTTTAAAAGTTTAGATTCGCTAAATATTTTTATAACCTTTTCGTTTTCGATATTGTTAATATATTGTTTGCAAGGCATTAAAAAAAATATATTCGTTAGCAATAAAAAGGTAGTATTATATACCTTTTTATTTTTGCTAGTTTTAGCAATTAGCATTTTAGCGAGTGTGTTTTTCGATATGGAATACGAAATTTTTGGCATCTTAGCGCCCGTGCTAATTTCAATTCCAGATTTAAGTGGAACAAAATTTTCCGATAGTGTAAAGGCTAATTTTGATACGCAATATAAAAGGATTATTTTTACTATAATAAGCATATTATTACTTCCTTTATCCGTGCCGACTTTTGGGCTATACGAGTGGTGGTCTTTGCTAGTAATACCAATACTTTGTTGCTATAACGGACAAAGGGGAAAACTAAATTTAAAGCATCTTTTTTACGTTTTCTACACATTACATTTTGTAGTAATTTACGGAGTGTATATGCTTGTTGGGGGAGGGGTAATCTAAAAGGTCTACCTAATAAGTTTTTGCGTGAAAATATTTTAATTAGAATTAAGAGTTTTAAGTAAAAAATTTTTATTAAAGTTAAAAAAACCGACCTATAGGTCGGTTTTTTGTTGTTTTTTATTTAAAACTATAAAAACTAGTCGGATATTTTAGCAGTACTTCCACCGGTTTTTTCTTTAGATACAATTATCTTTTTGTCTATTTTTTCTTTTAGTTCGCTAACGTGAGAAATTATACCTATAAGTTTGTTGTCGTCGGCAAGTTTGTTTAGGGCAGATAGGGCAAGCGGTAAAACGCCTTCGTCTAAGGTGCCAAATCCTTCGTCTATAAACATAGTGTCTAATTTTATTCCGCCCGCGCTAGATTGCACTTCGTCGGATAGGCCTAAAGCAAGGGATAAACTAGCCATAAAACTTTCTCCACCAGAAAGGGATTTAACGTTTCTTTGGGTGCCGTTATAGTGGTCGATAATATCTAAATCTAACGCATAGTGAGAGTTTAGCCTATCGGCGCTTTCTTTTCGCTTAAGTTCGTATTGTCCGCTAGACATAATCATAAACCTTAGGATTGCCCTTGCGATAATTTTATCAAAGTAGGTTGTTAAAATATAGGTCTCTAACGAAAGTTTTGCCTTACCTTCTAAATTGCCGTTTGCCGTTTTAGATAGGCTAGTTATCAAGCGGTGTTTTTTGTCTATTTCGGCAATATCTTTTAGGCTTAAAACAAGGTTGTCTTTTATATTGCCATTAGTGGTTAGGTTGGTAGTAAGATTTTGCTGTACGGCAAGTAATTCTTCTTTATCTAGTTTTAGTTGGGATAACTTTGCTTTTACGCTTTCTAAATTGTCTAAAGAAAAATCTTTAGTTTGCTCTTGTAAAGAACTAACTTTTGTAGACAGTTCAGTTTTTTGCTTGTCGCAAGAAATAACTTCTTCTTCTAATTTCTTTAAGGTATCCCTAATTATTTTAGCGTCTTTTTCTAAAAGGGCAATTTGCTCTTTAGCGTCTAACAAACTTTTAAATTTGAGTTTTTGTTTTAAGTTAGTTGACTGTTCTTGCTTTTGCTCTAAAGTAGCCTTTAAAGAAGAAAGTTTTTCGGTTTCTTGCAAGCGTAGGCTAGTAAGGTCTTTTTCTTGTTGCTCTAAAATAGGTAAATCCTTTTCTAGCAAATCTCTTTCCGTTACTTGTTGAGATAGAATTTTTATGCTTTCTGCTACTAATTTCCCTTTATTTACAATTTCTTGTAACTGTAAAGAGCAAAATTGTAAATCTACGTTTATATCGTTTGCAAAAAGTTGTTGGCTTTTAGTTTGTGCTTGTTCTTTTTTTGCGTTTAATTCGCCTAAAATTTGTCTTGTCTTTTCGCTTGCTTTGGTTAGGTTAGACGTGTCGGTATCTGCTTTAATTTTAGCATTTTCTAGTTCTAATCTTGTAGGAACTATCATTGCTTTTGTCGCTTTATTGGGAGGAGTGGTAGATCCGCAAACGGGGCAAGGTTCGCCTAAAGATAGTTTGTCTGCCAAAATGCCTGCTTGCTCGCTTAAAAATAATCCGTTTAACGCAATATATTCTTTGTTACTATTTTCGCTTATTTGTTTTAGGGATAAAACCTCTTGTTGTGCTAATTTTAATTCTTTTTCTTTTGATATAATATCTTCAAAATTGTTTTTTAATGCTTTTATTTCTTCGTGTTTTTTTAGTAGATTTAGTTTTTCTGTTTCTTGTTTTTGTTTTTCTTCTTTACAAGTAGAAAGTGTTTTTAGTTTGTCTTTTACTTGCTTAATTTGGCTAGTAGTTTTGTCTAACGTTTCTTTGCTAATAGCCAAGGTTTTAGTTTTTGTTTCTATATCCCTTTGCAAAGTAAATATTTCTTTT
>JAGAUH010000272.1 GCA_017620875.1 Clostridia bacterium | reverse complement strand
TTCTTTATTAAATAAGTCTTGTATATATTGAGAAGTGTTGTTTTCGTAATTGGTAAAAATTTTGTTTCCGTTACTATCTTTCCAATCGAATTCTTCGCACATGTCTTCTTCTATCATACGTTGAATCATGTAGTCGGATGGGCAAACTAAATCGTACTTAAAGTTTCCGTTAGATTTGTTTTGCGTAAGTTTAAGTTCGTTATACATGTTTTCGCAAGTACCAAAAGTAGAGTAGTTTACTTTAACAATTTTTCCGTGGGTTTCTTTATAATAATATTCAAAACCTTCTATAACGCCGTCTGCAATATATTCTTCCCAATTGTACACGTTTAAAACTAATTGATTATTGCCACCTTTTTTACAAGATACTAAACCAAAGCATATAGGAAAAATCAATATTAATACTAAAAGTAGGGCTAATTTTCTCATTTGTCCCTCCTTTTGCTAGCGCGTAGGTTAGCAATAACTATAACTAAAATCATAACTACGAAAATAATAGTAGATAACGCTCTTAACGCTGGGATACTACTATTTCTTCCACCTTTAGCATACGCGTCGTATACGTAGGTAGAAATGGTATCAAAGGTACTAGGCTTTGTAAAAAAGGTACTAGGCTTTGTAAAAGTAGTTATAATATAGTCGTCGAGTGAAAGTGTAATCGCCATTAAAAATCCAGAGAAAATACCAGGTAGTATTTGTGGGATAATAACGGTAAATAATGCTTTAGTAGGGCTTGCGCCAAGGTCTAGACTTGCCTCGTAAATGTTTGGGTTCATTTGTTTTAGTTTAGGTAATACGTTTAATACTACAAACGGAAAACATAAAACCACGTGGCCAATTAGTAAACTTGCATAAGTTCTTCCAAAGGCTAGTAGTGAGCAAACTAGGGCAATAGAAATTGCAGTTACTATTTCCGCGTTTATTACGGGTATATTAGTTATTCCGCTTAAAACTTTGTAAGTTTTCTTTTTAGAATAAAACATACCGATAGCGCCAATAGTTCCTAGCACGGTAGAAATTACACCTGCAAGTATTGCTAGTAATAGGGTGTTCCAAACGGTTTGTAGTAGGTCTTTATCGTTATATAGGTCGACGTATAGCCTAAAAGTCCACTTGTTAGACCATATACCTATAACCGAACTATCGTTAAAACTATAAATTACAAGTAGTACGATAGGCGCGTATAAAAATAGTAGTACAAGGGTAATAAAGGCGTATTTTAAAATTCGTTTTACCATAATCCGCTCCCCCTTGCGTTAATTTCTTCTTTGTCGGTAAATTTACCGCTAAACGTCATAGTAGCAAAAATAAATACTAGTAATATAAGTGCTATTGCAGAACCCATATTCCAATTGAATACGGAACTAAATTGGTTTTCTATAAGTTTACCAATAATAGTAATGTTTCCGTTTCCTAACGTGTCGGAAATAACGTAACTAGTCATAGTAGGTAAAAATATCATTGTAATAGCACTAATAATTCCTGGTTTAGATAGTGGTACGGTTACGTCGAAAAATGCTTTAATAGGGCTTGCTCCTAAATCTTTACTTGCTTCTACTAGGTTTTTATCCATTTTAGATAGTACCGTGTAGATAGGTAAAATTGCAAAAGGTAAGTAGTCGTAAACCATACCTATTATAGTGTTTAAAAAACTTAGTTTGTTGTTTTGTATAAAGCCTATTGCAAAAAGTAGTTCTTTCATAGCGGCGGTACGGAGTACGAAGTTTATCCACATAGGTAAAATAAATAGTAGTAGTAACACGCTAGATTTACTTGCACTGCTCTTTGCTAAAAAGTAAGCAACGGGGTAGGCAAGTAGTATGCAAATAATCGTAGTGCAAAGTGCTAGTCCCAAACTTATAAATAACGCGGTTAGGTTTGCGTTAGATTTAAAAAAGTTTATAAAGTTCATAAAGGTAATATGTCCGTTTGCATCTGTAAAAGCATAAAATACTATTAGTAGCAACGGAAATACTACAAACGCAATTAAAAACAAAGCGTATGGTATACCCAAATGCTTGCGGGAAAAAGATACTTTTTTCATTATTTTTCTACCGCCTTTAATTTTAATTTGATTTTGTCTGGAGCAATAGCAAGGGCAACTCTGTCGTTTTCGCCGTAAGTATATTCGGTATCTAAAACGTAATCTTCTTCTTCCTCGTCGGTCCTTACTATTAATTGATAGTGGTCGCCTTTGTAAATACTAGAAACAACCGTTCCTATAACGTTAGAACCTTCTTCTGTGTCTAACACTTCTATATCTTTTAGGTTTACTTCTACTATAACGTCAACGTCGGTTAAGTCTATCTTTTCGCCTTCTTTAGTAATAACGTAACCTTCTTCGTCTAGGGTAGAGCCTGGATATAATTGCGTAACGTTACACTCGTATTCGCCTTCTGCAAACACAACGGTATTTCTCTTTGTAATATAGCCAACGTATTTGTTAGTGGTAAATTCCTTTTTCATAATATGGATATTTTCCGGTGTAACGGAAAAACTAACTTCTTCGCCGACTTTTTTCTCTATGGTGCTTTGAGCAATAATTTCGGTTTTACCTATTTTTAAAGTCATTTCGTAGTGTACGCCCTTAAATACCGAAGATATAACCACGCCGTTTACTTGA
Organism: Clostridia bacterium; assembly: GCA_017620875.1. Lineage (GTDB taxonomy): Bacteria > Bacillota > Clostridia > Christensenellales > Borkfalkiaceae > UBA4675. The sequence continues at coordinate 5,221 of JAGAUH010000272.1, read as the reverse complement.
CCTTCGTCTTTAGGTAGTAATTCTACATCTTCCGGTCTAATAACTACGTCTACTAGTTCGTTTTTCTCAAAGTCGTCTACCATGTTAAATATTTTGTTTAAAAATCTAACTTTTTTATCCCCTACGATAGTACCGCTAAAAATATTACTTTCGCCAATAAAGTCTGCTACGAAAGAGTTTTTAGGTTCGTTATAAATATCTTCCGGCGTGCCAATTTGTTGGATAATACCGTCTTTCATAACGACTATCGTATCACTCATTGTTAGCGCTTCTTCTTGGTCGTGGGTTACGTATAAAAAGGTAATGCCTAGTTTTTTGTGCATTTCTTTTAGTTCTATTTGCATTTCCTTTCTCATTTTAAGGTCTAACGCGCCAAGAGGTTCATCTAGTAGCAAAATTTGTGGCTCGTTTACAATAGCCCTAGCAATTGCAACCCTTTGTTGTTGTCCACCGGATAGGGTATCGGGCGTTCTTTTTTCAAAGCCCTCTAGGTCTACCATTTTAAGCGCCTTTTCTACTTTTACGTCTATTTCTTTTTTGGTAAGTTTGTCGGTTTTAGTAACAATATTACCTTTTTTATCTACGTAGGTAGATTTAAATCTTTTTAATTTCAAGCCGTACGCAATATTTTCGTAAACGTTTAGGTGTGGGAAAAGGGCGTAGCGTTGGAAAACCGTGTTAATAGGTCTTTTGTTTGGGGGTAGGTTGGTTATGTTTTTGCCGTTTAGTTCTACCACGCCACTATCCGGCATCTCAAACCCCGCTATCATACGTAGGGTTGTGGTTTTACCGCAACCGCTTGGTCCTAATAAAGTTACAAATTCGCCTTTACGGATATATAGGTTAAGATTGTCTACTACAAGTGTTCCGTCGTAACTTTTGCTAATTCCGCTTAAATTAATAATTTTTTCCATAAGTGTTCTCCTCAAAATTAAAAAGTAGGTGGACAAGAAATCCAAATAAATACCGCGTCTTTTTGCTTGGTATTTATTACGTAATGCTTTTTATCTGCTTTATAATAAAAGGTATCGCCCTTTTTGCAAACGTATTTTTTGTTGCCTAAATGTAATACTATTTCACCCTCTAAAACGTAACCGAATTCTTCACCCTCGTGGGGGACGTCTTCTTCGGTAGAGCCGTTTGGCTTTAAAAATATTTTAAGTGGCTCTAGTAAGTTTTTTTGCGCGTTTACTACAAGCCACTTTTTTGTTTCTAGTTCGTCTATTTTTTCAACGTAATCTTTTTCTTTAAAGACAACTTGAACTTCTTTTTCTTCCGTAAAAAAATCCGTTAAAGTCGTGCCTAATGCAGATAAGATATCTTTTAGCGTTGCAATAGACGGGCTTGTCAAATCGTTTTCTAGTTGCGAAATATAACCTTTGGTCAGTTCGCACCTGTCGGCAAGTTCTTCTTGCGTAAAATCGTTTTGAAGCCTTAGTTGTTTTAGTTTATCACCTAAATTCATAGTTTCGTCCTTTTAAACTTTTTGTTTAGTAATATTAAACTTAACGATACAATTATATATATGCGTATATATAATGTCAAACATTTTATAAAACTTTTTTTAAAAAAAGAAAAAATTGTAAAAAAACTGCTAAAAAATTTTTGAATTTTTTAGCAGTTAAAAAATCGTTTATTTAATTTTCTGTATTAGTAGGTTCGTAAGGGGTGTAAATTATATGCGGGGCGGTGGCTTTTATAGATTTAATAAAGTCGTCAAATAAAAGTGGAGAAATAACTATATTAGTAAACTCTTCGTCTTTAAAAATAACCGATAGGCGTTTGTCTTTTACAAACAAAACTATTTCTTGTATATCTTTTAGTTTTACGCCCGTTACTATAAAGCCTAGCCTTGTTTTTAGTTCCGTTTGGGTTATTTCGTAATTAGAGTTTACTATAATCACTATTATAAAAGCAAAAAACAAAATGGCAATAAAAATTACTATAATTTTTGTATAATCTATTTGTAAACCTTTATTTGCGTAATCTATAATTATTAGTACGTTTATAATTGTAGTGCAAACCGCAATAAGCATTGCAAGGCTTAGTAAAACCCAAATTAGCGGGCTAAAACGATATTTAAATTTTTTCATACTTCACCTAAAAATATATTTATTAAGTTTAGTATATCATAAAAAAAATAATAGTTCAAATTATTTGCCGAATTTATAAAAATAAAGTAAAATATATCTATGAGTATTTTAGAAATAAGAAATTTAACGCATAGGTTTGACGATAGGTTTTTGTTTAAAGATGCAAACTTGCAAATAAACAACGGCGAGCATTTAGGGATAGTAGGGCTAAACGGTGCGGGCAAAAGTACTTTTATAAATATTTTAGCAGGCAAACTTAGTCAAGACGAAGGGGAAGTTTTAAAAAGTGGCAATATCCGTTGGGGGTATTTAGACCAACACGCAACCTTAGACCCTAGTTTAAAAGTTATGGATTATCTTATGCAAGCCTTTAACTACTTGCACGAGAAAAACGCTAGGCTAGAGAGTTTATATGCGAAAATGGCGGAAGAAACAAACGACGACAAGTTAGAAGAATTAATAAATAAGTCGGCTAGGTTGCAAGACGAACTAACGGATGCGGGCTATTACGATTTAGATAGTTTTATAAAAAGAGTTGCAAACGGACTTGGAGTAAATAAATTTGGTTACGACGCAATTATCGGCACGCTTTCCGGTGGGGAAAGGGCAAAACTAATGCTATCTAAACTTTTATTAGAAGAATTAGACGTTATGCTACTAGACGAGCCAACTAACTTTTTAGACGTGGAGCACGTAGATTGGCTTATTAAATATTTGGTTGGATATAAAAAGACCTTTATGGTTATTAGCCACGACACCAAGTTTTTAAACCATATTTGCAAAGGCGTTATTTCTATAGAAAACGGTATGATACGCAAGTTTTCCGGTAATTACGAACAATATTTGGTTCAAAGAGAAATACTTGCTAAGCAATACGAAGACGAGTATAAACGCCAACAAGCCGAAATAAAAAAATTGCAAGACTATATAGATAAAAATAAAGCAAGGGCGGCAACTGCGGGTATGGCAAATTCTCGTAAGAAAATGCTAGATAGAATAGAAGTTATGGAAAAGCCTATAACCATTACCGAAGCGGAGTTTAATTTTCCGTATATTTCCTTAAATGCAAAAGAATTTTTATCTGTCGAAAATTTACAAATAGGATATAATAACAAACCGTTATTACCACCGATAAACTTTAAAATGAACTCTCAAACAAAACTTTGGATAAGGGGTACTAACGGCGTTGGTAAAACAACTTTAATAAAAACTTTAATGGGTAAAATACCGTCGCTTGGCGGAAGGTTTAGGTTTCATTTAGAAAGTAGACCTGCATATTTAGAGCAAGATTTAGTTTTCCCTAATCCCGATGCTTGCGCAAGCACTTATTACGGGGCAACCTATCCACAATTAAACGTTAAAACGCAAAGGGCAAACCTTGCAAAAGTTGGAATAAAAGGGGATTTGGCAATTAAGCCACTTAAAAACTTGTCTGGTGGAGAGCAAGTTAGGGTAAAACTTGCCGTTATGAGCCAAATTAGTAGTAACGTGCTTATTTTAGACGAGCCAACTAATCACCTAGATATAGTTGCAAAAAGGGCGCTTGCTAAAGCCTTGCAAGAGTACGAAGGGGCAATAATATTAGTCTCTCACGAAGAAGATTTTGCTCTTTCGGTTTGCCAAGAAGTGTTTGACGTAAAAAACAAGTAAAAACTTGCGATTAATTTTAAATATATTATAAATAATATTTTTATAATTATTGACTAAAAATATTTTTTATGGTAAAATTTAACACAGTATGTTATCTTTTAAAAATTATCAAGTGGCAATTATTACGGAAGAAAGTCAAAAATATTATTTTACAAACTATTCTTCGGAAGACGGTTATTTGCTACTTAGTAAAGAACAAAACTTTTTCGTAACCGATTTAAGATATTTTTACGCGGTAGAAAAGGTTTTAGTTGGTACAAACTTTAAAGCGGTAATTGGTAAAGATTATACTTTTTTAGCAGAGTATTTAAAAAAGGTCGGCGTAAAGAGTTTGGGGATAGATTTTACTAAAACCACTTTGCAAGAGTTTAAAGAACTAAAAAAACTTTGCCCTAAAATAGTTGATATTTCTTTAGAACTACAACAAAAATTTTTGTTAAAAGAGCCAAAAGAAATACAAAATATAAAAAAGGCTTGCGAAATAACTCAAAAAGTTTTTTTAGAGATTTTAGATTTTATTAAAGAAGGAATTAGCGAGCAAGAACTAGTTGCCGAAATTATTTATAGGTTTTTAAAACTTGGCGCGTCCGACGTTAGTTTTTATCCTATCGTTGCCTTTGGCGAAAATTCGGCAGTGCCACATCACAAATCCGGCAATACCAAATTAAGATACGGTATGCCTGTACTAATTGATATGGGGTGCAAAGTTAATAGTTATTGTTCCGACTTTACTAGGACTTTTTATTATGGCGATCCGCCAAAGCAATTTATAAAAGATTACAACGCAGTTTTATCCGCCTTTGAAGAAAGTTTTAAAAGTGTAAAAGTAGGCTTAAAAACAAGGCTTATAGATAAAGTTGCGAGAGATATTTTACAACAAGAAAATTTAGATTTTAAGCACTCGCTTGGGCACGGAGTAGGGCTATATATTCACGAAAAGCCAACGCTTAGTCCTAGCAGTAAAGAAGAGTTTAAAAACGGACAAGTATTTTCTATAGAGCCAGGGGCTTATAAAAACGGCGAATACGGCATTAGGATAGAAGATTTAGTTTATTTAAACCAAGACAAACTAGTTAATTTTTATACCGTTACAAAACGGCTTATAATATTAGATAAAAACAACAAACAATTTATTTATTAAGGAGAAACTAATATGGTATTAGGAGGCGACGTAAGAAAGGGCGTTACAATTGAGTACGAAGGAAAAATCTACACCGTTGTAGAATTTTTACACGTAAAACCAGGAAAGGGTTCTGCATTTGTAAGAACTAAACTTAAAAACATTACGACTGGTCAAGTTTTAGAAAAAACTTTTAACCCATCAGAAAAATTTGAAAATGCCGTTATCGAAACAAAGAAAATGACTTATTCTTATACAGATGGCGAACTTTACTAATTTATGGACGAAGAATATAATATGACTCCGTTAAACCCAGACCAAGTAGAAGAAGCATTAAAATAAGTTAAAGAAAACGACA
>JAGAUH010000271.1 GCA_017620875.1 Clostridia bacterium | reverse complement strand
GAACGGGGTCTTCTTTTCCTTCGTCCCAACCTGCTTGCGTTTTTTCTAACGCGTCGTAATAAGCGTTTTTATTCTTTGCGATTTTAGATTCCAAAGAAATATACTTACCTACCATATAGCCGTTTCTATATAAGAGTAGCGTGGTGAGAAGTCTGCTCATTCTGCCATTACCGTCAGAAAACGGGTGTATGCACAAGAAATCGTGAATAAAAATTGGTATCAAGATAAGAGGGTATACTTCGCACTTTGAAATTGCTATATTAAACTCGTTACAAATCTTCTCTATCGCATCGGGCGTTTCGTAAGGCGCAGGTAGCGTAAACAAAATACTTTCCTTGCCGTTTTCGGTCATAGTAATATAGTTTTGCACGTTCTTAAACTTACCACCGATACTCTTGCTTGAATGACTATATAAAATCTTATGAAGTTGCAAGATATAGCTAGGCGTCATCGGGATATACTCAAAACTTTCATGAATAACGTTCAATACGTCTCTATACCCTGCGATTTCTTCTTCGTCACGGTTTTTAGGCGTAGTCTTATCCGTTAAAAGTTGTTTTAATCTCGTATTCGTCGTTCTTATGCCTTCAATATCGTTAGAAGATTCCGTGCTTTGCACTTTTGCAATTTCTACAAGTTTATTCAATTTTTCAGGCTGTTGCTTTAAGTAAAGTTCTTGTTTACCCTTTGCTTCGTAAATAGCCGTTAAATAACTAACGATTTCGGAATCCCATTTTAGTTCTTTTAGTAAAGAGTAATTAAAATCTCTCATAAAATACACCTCTTTATAACACTTTCTCCCAAATTATAAAACTTTTTACGAGAAAAGTCAATAGGTTTTCTCGTAAAATGAAAAATTTCTCACAAATATTATTTATTTTTACGAGAAACACATTTTACTTATATCTATTGTAACTCATTATTTATAAAACGTTTACATTGTTTTACCATTTTTAGAATAGCCCAATAATTAACAAAAATACACAAAAAAGACCTTATAGAGTTTTCTACAAGGTCTTTTATATTTTTAATTTTTATTGCAAATTATTTTCTAGGCGCTTTAATTTGTGCTTGCGCAGCAGAAAGTCTTGCAATAGGCACTCTGTAAGGAGAACAAGAAACGTAATCTAATCCGATTTCGTGACAGAATTCGATACTGCTTGGATCACCACCGTGCTCACCACAAATACCGCAGTGGATTTTGTCGTTTGCACTATGTCCTAATTTAGTTGCCATATCCATAAGTTTACCAACACCGGTGGTATCTAGTCTTGCAAATGGATCTGACTCGTAAATTTTTGCTCCGTAGTAACTTGGTAAAAATTTACCTGCGTCGTCTCTACTGAAACCAAAGGTCATTTGAGTTAAGTCGTTAGTACCAAAACAGAAGAAGTCTGCTTCTTTAGCGATTTCGTCTGCAGTAAGAGCCGCTCTTGGGATTTCTATCATAGTACCAACTTGATACTCTAACTTAACGCCTGCCGCTTTAATTACTGCGTCTGCAGTTTCTACAACTGCTTTTTTACAGAAAGCAAGTTCTTTAACTTCGCCAACTAGCGGAATCATAATTTCTGGTACGACTTTCCAATCTGGGTGTCTCTTTTGAACTGCGATAGCCGCCTTAATAACTGCCTTAGTTTGCATAATAGCAATTTCTGGATACGTTACCGTTAAACGACAACCACGGTGTCCCATCATTGGGTTAAACTCGTGTAGAGAATAACAAATCATTTTAATTTCTTCTATAGTCTTACCTTGTGCTTCTGCTAGAGCCTTAATATCGTTTAAGTCTGTAGGAACGAACTCGTGTAGAGGTGGGTCTAAAAATCTAATAGTAACAGGTTGACCTTGTAACGCTTCCATAAGTCCTTCGAAGTCGGCTTGTTGCATTGGCTCGATTTTATCAAGCGCTTTTACTCTTTCTTCTTTAGTTTCAGAGCAAATCATTTCTCTAAACTTATCAATTCTTCCAGGTCCAAAGAACATGTGTTCCGTTCTACATAAACCAATACCTTCTGCGCCAAGTTCTCTTGCTCTTTGAGCATCTTCTGGAGTGTCGGCATTTGTTCTTACGCCTAAAACTCTATACTTGTCGGCAAGTTTCATAATTCTGCCAAAGTATCCACTGTTAGGATCTGCAGGAACGGTTTTAATAGCAATATCGTAAATATTACCGGTAGAACCGTCTAAAGAAATCTTATCGCCTTCTTTAAAGATTTTACCTGCCAAAGAGAACCATTTTTCTTCTTCGTGCATTTTGATATCTCCGCAACCAGAAACGCAACAAGTACCCATACCACGAGCAACAACCGCTGCGTGAGAAGTTTGTCCGCCTCTAACGGTTAAGATACCTTGAGCATACTTCATACCTTCGATATCTTCTGGAGAAGTTTCTAATCTAACTAGAATAACGTTTTCGCCTTTTTTACCAAGTTCTACTGCGTCTTCTGGAGTAAACACGATAGAACCAGCGGCAGCCCCTGGAGAAGCGGCAATACCTTTACCGATAACGTTATTTTTGTCTGCATCTTTAAGTGCTTTAGCATCGAAAGTTGGGTGAAGTAACATATCTAGAGACTTAGCGTCTATTTGTAATAATGCTTCTTCTTCCGAAATCATACCCTCGTCTATTAAATCGCAAGCGATACGGATTGCTGCGGCAGCAGTTCTTTTACCATTTCTTGTTTGCAACATATATAGTTGACCTTTTTCTATGGTAAATTCCATATCTTGCATATCTCTATAGTGGTTTTCTAACACAGAACAAATTTTTAAGAATTGTCCGTACACGTCAGGAAGAACCTTTTTCATTTCGCTAATAGGCATTGGAGTTCTTACACCGGCAACAACGTCTTCGCCTTGAGCGTTCATTAAAAATTCGCCCATTAAGCCCTTTTCGCCGGTAGCAGGGTTACGAGTAAATGCAACGCCCGTTCCGCAATCGTCGCCCATGTTACCAAACGCCATCATTTGTACGTTTACGGCAGTACCCCAACTATAAGGGATATCGTGGTCCATACGATATACGTTTGCTCTTGGGTTATCCCAACTTCTAAATACGGCTTTAACCGCTTCGAATAATTGTTCCTTTGGATCGGTAGGGAAATCTTTACCTAAAGCGTTTTTATATTTTGCTTTAAATTGATTTGCTAAGTCTTTTAAGTCGTCTGCAGTTAAATCTACGTCGAACTCAACTCCCTTTTGCTCTTTCTTTTTATCAATTAAAACTTCGAACTCCTTTTTGCTAACTTCCATAACGACGTCGGAGAACATTTGGATAAATCTTCTGTAGCAGTCCCAAGCCCATCTTGGATTTCCGCTCTTATAAGATAAAACTTCTACAACTTGTTCGTTAAGTCCTAGGTTTAATACCGTATCCATCATACCAGGCATACTTGCCCTTGCACCGGAACGAACCGAAACTAAAAGTGGATTTTCTAAATCGCCGAATTTTTTACCGGTAATTTTTTCTAACTTTTCGATATTTTCTAAAATTTCTTTTTGAATATCTTCGTTTATTTGTCTACCATCTTCGTAGTATTGTGTACAAGCCTCGGTAGAAATGGTAAAGCCTTGAGGAACGGGTAAACCAATGCTAGTCATTTCTGCTAGGTTTGCGCCTTTTCCGCCAAGTAGTTCTCTCATGTTTTTGTTACCTTCGCTAAAAAGGTATACGAACTTTTTGTTTTGCATATTACTCTCCTTGTTTAAATTATATCAATTAAAATTGTTTCTAAAATAAAATCTTGCGTATACTCGGTTATATCTTCGGTATCGATAGTCATAGTTTTATCCCACCTTTCTAACGGATACCAACTGTTTTCGCCTTTTTGTAAATCGCAAAATAAAATTAACATTTTTTTAGTTTTTTCTAACTTGCCGTTTTCCCACTTGTCTTTAAGTTCTTGCAAGGTTGCAGGCATATTAGTTGGGTAGTTTGGCAAATTTTTGCTCTCTTGCAATGGTAGCGGTTTGTTTTTAGAAAAAATTATTAGTGCTTGCCTACCGTTTTTGCTACTTACATCTACAAAGTCTTTTTCTAGCGCAACGCTAAGCGCTTCTAGCCCGTTACTATAACCCCTATGCTTGCAAATAACGTTAGTAGAAAGATTTTCTAAAATAGAATAAAGTTCTCCACTTTGCTCTGGCATTTTTAAAAAACCAAAGTCTTCTACGGCATTGTCTTCTTGGTTATAATCGGTAAACGTTATAACCCTTATCCTTAACTGTTGTAGTTTGGTAATAGAATTTTGTATTTGATTTTTTGCAGAATCGTAAAAGCCGTTTACAAAATCCGAAATAAAATTTATTTGGTCAAACATGCTAAACGTTTTATCTATACAAACAACCAAATCAAAATAAAAATCCTTTTTTTCTGCCATAGAAATCTTTATCCTAATTTTAATGCTTATAAATTATACACCATTTTTTTGCTTTTTTCAAGGGTTTTAAAAACAAAAGTAGGTAAATAATATATATTTATACTATTTTATGGCGTTTTTTTATTACAAAAAGCAAATCGCCCCTTTTAAAAGGGGTGATTTTACAATTTATACGCAACCGAAAACTCGTAAAAAGTTTGCACGTTATATCCGCTATCTATAAACCTTTGCCTATCGGAATTGGCAATGATATACGCGTTAAAACTATCCGAAATTTCTATAACCGAATTGTCGAAAAAATAATAATTTTCGAAACTATCTACAATTAAAAACGCGTTAGGATAATTTTGGTATTTTACCGTTTGCCTATAATTTTTAACGGGGGTTTTATCGTAAAAAAGTATTTGAGAATAATAAATATCGCTATCTACGCTAACCTTTTCAAATTCGTTTTGTTTTACAAATTCTACGCACTCTTTAACGCCACGCCTAAAATTGTAAGAAATGTCTTTATCAAACTTTACAAAGTAAACCCCGCAAAAGGCTATGGTTAAAACACTATACCCAACTACAAATATCCTTTTTAAATATTTTGCCTTTTTAAAATAATTAAAAAAGGCGTTTAGTCCTATTGCGGTAGGAAATAGCAAATTAAAATGTAACGCGTTTGCCCTGTTGATATTTGGTTTATATAATAATAGCGTTGTAATAATTGCACAAACTAGCGAAGTTAAAAACAAATTTTGCGCCTTAAACTCTTTTTTCTTTACGCTTAAAATAAAGTCTTTTACTTGCAAGAAAAACCCTAACGTCATAAAAGGAATACTGCTTTTATAAAACAATCCAAAGTAAGTGCTATTGTGCTTTAAACCGTCGCCTTGCCAAAAAATAAGTTTTAATAAATACAAGTAAGAAGTAGGCTTAATCAGGTTACTAAGTTTTATTTCGGAATCTCTCATAACCGCCATTTTTGGTATTGAAATTAGCATTGTTTTTATTTCGACTATTAGACCGTTATAT
>JAGAUH010000270.1 GCA_017620875.1 Clostridia bacterium | reverse complement strand
TTTTAAAATATATTATTTTTTGCTATTGACAAGCATAAGTTTAATTGTTATAATATTTTTATTAAAATAAAAAGGAGTTACATTATGTCTTGGAGTGATACTTATAGAAAATACGTAAACCTACCTAGAAATCAACTTATTAGTATGGCAATAAACGCTGCCGACGGAATTATGTGCGTTATTAGCGCGGCAGAAGGTTCTCACCGTACTGCAAAGCGTATGCTTGCAATGTTATTTGGCGGTATAGCAGTTGACAATGGCGAAGTTGCTTATGCCGAATACGAACTTTATAAAGAAGTTATGTCTACCCTAGAAGACGAATACGTTTCTTACGACGAGTTTTACGATATTTGTTGTTCTTCCCGCTCTATGAGAATAAACGAAATTAAAAGATATTACGATATGGATTACATTAGAGACGACGTTGTTACTTTAGCGCTTTGCATTGCCGCTATCGACAACCGTATTGACAGAGTAGAACAAGAACTTATAGAATATTTTGACCAATATTAAAATATTATTAAGTTAGTTAATATTTATTTAGCAAAACCACCCAATTAAGGGTGGTTTTATTTATGCAAAAAAATGAGTTTGGCGTTTACCAAACTCAAACCCAATATTTTATTAAATTTTTGCCTATAATTTTAGTCTTTTATTCGTATTCGTCCATTTCTGGCAAAATTTGTTTTACGCTAGGCTCTACCACTTTTACTAGTATCGTATCCGTGCCAATTTTATCTATACAACATAGTTTTAGTAGCGACCTATCCCCGTTAAAAACAAACCTTTTACTAGTTTTAACAAGCCCCGTAACGCTACCTTCCGGATAAGAAAAACTTATATCTACAACTCTACCAAGTTCTTTGCCGTCGGCAAGGTTTACAACTCTTTTTTTCTTTAATTCTGCAATAGTAAGTTCCATTTTAACTCCTTAGATATTATCTATTATATGACAAAATTTTACCTAAAATTACAAAACTTTACAACAATAAAAAATCCGCCGAAAATAGCGGACTTTTTATATTTTTCCCTTATTTTAATAACTTTTTTTAAAAATATCTTAATTTTTTACTATACAACTTGTATATACCAAAATATTTAATAAAAACCAAGCCGAAATTTGTACAAAACAAATTTCGGCTTAGGTTTTTATTGTTTTTTAATTTTTATTTTATAAATTCTTTTTTATCTCTAGTATAATTTAGGTTCAGCAACTAACGCTTTTGCTTTTTACAATTATAGCACCTACTCTAATTTCTGTTTTAAACCTTGTAAGGCGTTTTTTTCTAAACGGGAAATTTGTGCTTGAGAAATACCAATTTCTTCGGATATTTCCGTTTGTGTTTTTCCCTCGTAATAACGCATATATAAAATTCGTTTTTCTCTAAAATCTAAAGTTTCTAGTGCTTGCTCTAAGGCAAGTTTTTACGTCCAAGTGGCCTCGTCGGATTTTTCGTCTTTAATTTGGTCCATAAGTTCTAAAACGTCGCCGTCTTTATTATAAACGGGCTCGTGCAAACTAACGGTATCGGCAATAGCGTCTAAAGCGTAAGCCACTTCGCACTCGGTAGTGTTTAGTCTGCGTGCAATTTCTTCGGTAGTGGGGATAATATTTTCGCTTTCTATTTCCGCCCTAACTTTTAGCACGTTATAAGCCGTATCCCTTATACTACGCGAAATCCTTAAACTATTATGTCCCCTTATAAGCCTTTTAACTTCGCCCATAATCATAGGAACGGCGTAGGTAGAAAACATTACGCCAACGTTAATATCAAAGTTTTCTAGTGCCTTTACTAGCCCAATACAGCCCACCTGAAACATATCGTCTACGTTTTCTTTACAAGAAGAAAACCTTTTGATAATAGACAGTACCAGCCTAATATTTGCCAATAAAAACTGTTCTCTTGCAACCGCGTCGCCTTGCTTTGCCCTTGTTAAAAGTTTTAAACTTTCTTCTTGGGTAAGTTTTGGTAAACTATCGGTGCAAATGCCACATATTACTACTTTACTTGCCATAAAAACCTCCTTTTTATGTAAGTAATATGTGAAAAAAACTATTTTTTATGAATATTTTAATATCTCTTTTTTAAGTTTTTTTACTATCTTTTTTTCTAGCCTAGATATATACGACTGACTTATGCCTAAATAGTCGGCAACTTCTTTTTGAGTCATTTCTTCTTTACCGTCTAGCCCAAACCTAAGCGACATAATAGTACTTTCCCTTTGAGATAAGCAAGCCAAAGCCTTTTTTAAAACGTCTTGCTCGCCACTATTTTCTAAGGGCTCGAATACGGTGCTTGCTTCCGTACCGAGTATATCGGATAACAGTAGTTCGTTACCTTCGCTATCGACGTTTAAAGGCTCGTCTAAACTAACTTCTCCCCTATATCTATTAGCCTTTCTTAAATACATTAATATTTCGTTTTCTATACACCTACTAGCGTAAGTAGCAAGTTTAATATTTTTATCGCCGTTAAAAGTGCCAACCGCCTTTATTAAACCCATAGCGCCAACGGATATTAAATCGTCGATATCTATACCGGTATTTTCAAACTTGCGGGCTATGTAAACAACCAATCTTAAGTTATGTTCTATAAGTTCTTCTCTAACGCCTTGTCTACCGCTAGATAATTGGGCAATTTTTATTTTTTCTTCTTCTTCGGAAAAGGGTTCGGGTAAAACGTCTTGTCCGTAAATAAAATTAAGTTCTTGCTTGGGTTTAAATAAAGATATAATTTTTTTTATAAGTTTTAGCATAATTCCCCCTTAAATAAGTGCTGGATGTAATATAATATCATAATCTTTATCGTACGCGTTTTCCGACACGCCTAAACTTGCAGTTTTATATAAAACGCTATCGTTTATATATAAAATTACCCCACTTAGTTTATATATTGGCATAACGCTTTTTCCACCAATGGTAGAATAGTTTATAGAGCCAACCCTTTCGGTTAAATAAGGTAAAAGGTTATGCTTTTCGGCAACGAATTTGCTAACCACGATTATAGGACAACCCCGTTTATCGTCGTATAGCCTATTTCCCGTGTCGACAAAGCCGTTTAAACAAAACCCCTTGCCACCAAGCACTATTTGGCACTTTTGCATAAACGGAACTAAATTTTTTTTGCGATAAATACTTTTGCCAACCCTTAAAATAACGCTAGTTATAATAAACGCGCCACCTATAATTACCGCAACGGGCATACCTTGGTTTACTACTTTACCGCCCTTTAAAACAAACTGCATATTACATAAATAAAGTATAGCAATGCAAGCGCCACCCGTTAAAAAGGTACAAAGCAAAAATATATTTAAAGTTAAAAAATAACTTTTAATACTTTTATATTCGCCTGCAATATAAACTATGCTAATAGCAAGCAAAATTTTTATAAAAAAGGCTAAAATATTATTTATGTAAAACAATGGCAAAACTATTGCAAACGCAGTGCCAATAACAACCGCAAAAACCTTTTTATACCACTTGGTTTTTACCCCACTAAAAAACAAACTTACCTTTAACAAAAAATAGTCTATAACTAAATTTTCTATAATGGCGTATTCTAAATAAACAAGCATAAGTCCATTATAGCGATTTTTAAGGATAATTTTTTACTATAAAAAGTAATAAAAAAAAGCATTTTGTATAAATTTGTCGCCAATAAAAAAGCACCTGCCTAAGCAAGTGCTAATTTTTTTTGTTTTATTTACTTTTACGCCTTACGCTTTTTGTATACTATAAAGCCAATTGCAAGTAAAGCAAGTATAAAGGTTATTCCGCTAGCGGAAATGCTACCGCCACAACCACCGGAATTTGCAGGTGGATTTTGACTACTTTGCGGTACTTGACTATCGCTAGAAGAACTAATATTTTGACTGTTAGAACTTATTTCTTGACTAGAAGAACTAACTTGCTCGCTAGAACTACTTGGCGTTATGCTAGAAGAACTAGGTGCTTGGCTACTAGAACTACTGCTTACAGGTTTTGCCTTAACAAAAATTTCTACACTAGCAACTAAGCCGTATTTAGCGGAAGTTACTTCTACAACGGCAGTACCTACACCGCTACCCGTTACTTTAAAGCCGTTTATAGTTACGCCGTTATTTGCGCTTAAACTATAATCGTTTTCTTGTGGGAAATAGTTAGTTAAATCTAAAGTTTCACCTTCTTCTACTTC
>JAGAUH010000269.1 GCA_017620875.1 Clostridia bacterium | reverse complement strand
CCCGTCGTATAGTTTCTGTAAGATAGGTAATAATATAGTGGTAATAGGCGATATCTCATATCTAGGTAAGTATGAGAAACTTCTTCTGCCGTTTCGCCAAATAACCAAGGCATTCTACCTTCTTGGTGGATATAGTTTGAGTGTGTACAGTGTACGCGACATATAGTAGATAATGCGCCGTATTGCATCCACCTAGCATACATTTCGTTGGTAACCGTTCCGTTGTGTCCGCCTATGTCAGAACTCATATATGGCAAACCAACTTCGGCTCCGCCAAAAATAGTTGCGTAAATTTCTTGCGCAAGTGCGTTAGAGTCTGCGGCGATATCTCCCGTCCATTGGATAGAATAGCGGTGAGCGGATATATCGGATGCGTAATTCCATTTTCCGTGTAAACATCCGTCTACGTTAGCCATTATTAAGCCACGCTCTGCATATTCGCCTAAATCGGTTATGCTATCTAAATATTCTCTCGTAACAAATTGATATGCGTACATACCAAATGCGTAAACCGAAATATCAGGGTGTACGGAGTTTAAACTCGTATGCCAGTTTCTATCGTACCACCAATAGTCTAAGCCTAAGCCTAAAATAAAGGTTAGGTTGTTACTTCTGTAATCTATTTCAGGACCGTCTAAACCGGTAGAAGTTCCGCCTACGGGTTCTGGGTGGTCGTTAAAACAAATGTCAATACCTAATTCTTCACACTTTGCTAAAAACTCGCCCATATTAGGGAATAAAGTTTCGTTAATGGTGTAACCTACGCCGTTAGATGCGTCTCTCCAGTCGGTATCGATAACTAATACGTCGATAGAGTAGCCTCTATCCCTATAATCTTGTATTTGTTGTAAAGCCGTTTCGGCAGAGTATGCGTACCATCTACTATCCCAATAACCTAGGGTTTGTAAATCTACCATTTCGCTTTCGCCGGTAAGTTTTACGTAGTCAGAAGTAAAGTTTTGATAATTTCCGTTTGGTAAAAATACGAAAATATCCGTTGCGTCGTTATCAAAATCCCAACCTTGGTTTACTTGGTTTACGTTGTTCCAACCCGTTTCGCTAGGGATAATACGAGGACTATCCGTAAAATACCAACTCTTTAATTCTTCGCTAGGGCTAGGAAGATATACGTTGGTGTCGGTTTCGCCCGTATATTTATATAAGGTTTTGTCGTTACCAGGGGTTGTAATATAAACGTCTTCTGCCTTTTTGCTACTAGTTACGTGTACGCTATAAGCCGAAGTTTTAATTACGGTTTCTTCTGTTGAGTTTATAATTTCGTAATCTACAACTTCCCAAAGGTCTCTGTTTGTTACCATGTAACTTTCTCTATCTTCAAAACCTTTTGGTCCTTTGTTTTCTACACGAACTAGAGTTTTAGATAGTAGTTGAACTCTTAAATCGCCTAATATAATAGAACTTACTTCTACAGGCTTTGGTAAATCCGGTACGTAAGTGCTAGAAGAACTAGAACTACTAGAAGAACTATTAGAACTAGGCTCTAAACTAGGTGTAGAACTACTACTGCTTGGTGCTTTACTAGAACTACTAGAAGAACTAGAAATTATACTAGAACTACTAGGTGTTACGCTAGAACTGCTAGAAGACTGCTGTAAACTAGAACTGCTAGAAGCACTGCTAGAACTAACTGTTGCCGACGTACTAGGACTACTAGGTGATTGACTAGAAGAACTAGTTACGTTTTGGCTTTGGCTACTAGAACTCGTTGCATTGTTAGGCTTATTATTTTTGTTTTTACAAGCAAACGTTGGTAATACTAAGGTAAAACACATAATAAGCGCTATAAATTGCAATAAAAGTTTTTTCATAAACCACTCCTTTTTATAGTTTATTTTTTGTCAAAAATTATTCCTTGACAAATTTTAATAAATAAATTATAATAAATTTATACTAAAAAAACAATGTAGAAAATGGTACAAAAAATGTGTATTCGTAGCATTTTAAAGGGAAAGCATGAAATATGATCATAAAATGATAGATCCTTATAAAAATATTGCCTATGGTTCTACCGCCAACGAGGAGTTTACGCTCTTTGCTTTTGAAGAAAATAAAAGATATCCTATTCAGGTAGAAATGATAGGTGTAACTAACCCCGATAAAGACTATTTTATTGCTCGAAAAACACCGCATTATTTCGTTATTGAGTACGTAGAGAGTGGAGAAGGGTTTTTAGAAGTTGGTGGCGAAAAATATAATTTATCCGCAGGCGACGTTTATATTTTAACCCCTGGTATTCCGCATAAGTACGGGGCGAGTAAAAAAAATCCGTATCGTAAAATTTGGATAAATTGTTTTAGTGGATTTTTAAACGAATTTTTAGCAATTTATGGGCTTGCAGATAAGGTTGTTTTTAAAAACTCTGGTTGCAAAAAATACTTTGACGAAATGTTAAAATACGCTTTAGATAACCCTTATAACGAAGATAATTCCGTTGGGATATCTAGGATACTTTTTAGTTTGTTTTTCGACCTGTGCGAAAAGTTTAAAGCCTTTAACGGCGTTAGTGTTGTTGCAAAAAAAACAAAGCAACTTTTAGACGGGGCAATTTACCGTAAAGTGAATATAGAAAAACTAGCGGAAGAAGTAAACGTTTCTAAATCGCAACTAAGCAGAGAGTTTAAAAAATATTATAATTGTTCGCCTTATCAATATTTAATGAATAAAAAAATTACCGTTGCTAAGCAACTTATTTTAAACACTAAAATGAAAGTTTCGGAAATAAGCGATGCGTTATGCTTTTCGGACGAGTATAATTTTTCTAACACGTTTAAGGCAAAAACCGGCGTTAGCCCTTTAGCGTTTAAAAAATTGGAGGGTAAACTTAGTGATAATTAAAATTGCCGATACCACCTTTAACGTAATAAACGGTGGAGCAGAACTAGAAAAATATATTAGCCCGTTTAAGTGCGAAAATTATATAAATGCCGAGTTTAAAATAGTATTAGACCAAAGTCAAGACTTTATGCAAAAGCGTAGCGTTATGGCAATTGCAATAACCGAAAAACTAATTGGTAAAAACGTGCTTAGGATACACGCTTCTAGCATTTGTTATAAAGATAAAGCCATTATGTTTTTAGCGCCTAGCGGAACGGGTAAATCTACACACGCTAGTTTGTGGAATAAGTATGCGGGGGCAGAATATATCAACGACGACCAACCGTATTTAAATATGGATACGCTTATGGTTTACGGAAGTATGGTTTCGGGTAAACACAATAGGTTTTCTTTAAAACAAGCAAAACTATTTTCGCTAGTGTTTATTTCTCAAGCGGAGCATAATTCTATAAAAAAATTAACCAAATTAGAAAGTGTTAAATATTTGTATAAACAAATGGTGCATTATATAGATTTGTCGGATAGGCAAAAGCAATTAGAGTGCTTAGATATCTTATCAAATTTACCAGTGTATTTGTTAGAGTGTGACGTTTCTTACGAGGCGTTTTTAACTTGTTATAAAGGGGTGTTTAATAAAGATTATGAAAATTAAAGATTGTTTTATTTTAAGTGATATGGGCGAGTTTTGGGTTGTGGTTGCAACGGGGGACGCAGTAGAAAAATATAACTGTATGATAACGCTAAATTCTACTGCGGTAACTCTTTGGAAAATGCTACAAAAGGGCGCGGAAAAGCAAGAATTAGTAGATGCGCTTTTAAAAGAATTTAACGTTGACGTAAACACCGCTAACGAGCATATAGACCAATTTATTGCAAAACTACAAAAGGCGGATATATTAGAGTAATGTTACAAATTTTAGAGCAAAAGGGCTTTATAGAGCGTAGGGCAACGGGCTCTAGTATGATGCCTTTTATCAGAAGTGGGGATACGCTTATTATAAGCAAGTTAAACGGAAAACTAAAAAAGGGAGATATTGCTTTATTTGAGCAAGACGGAAAATATCTATTACATAGGGTTGTAAAAGTATATATAAACGGATATAAATGTCGTGGGGATAATAGGTACAAGGCGGATGCTTTCGTCCCAAGAGAAAAGGTATTTGGCAAACTAGACGCTATCTATAAAAAAGATAAAATTGTAGAGTGTAATAGCAAAAGGTTTAAAATGCTAAGTAAACTTTATAACTTTGTTCTCTTTAGATATTTTAACGTGTTTTGTATGCGAGCAATTAGCCGAAAAAGACACAAAAACGACAATAAATAATTTAATAAAAATATTTACGGCTTTGCCACAATTTTGTAGCAAAGCCGTATTTTTAAGCAAATAAAAAACTGCTCTAAATCCGAGCAGTTTTTTTACGTTTTTAATTGTAAATATTATAGGTTTATAGTTCTTTTTTGCGGTTGTACTTAATTTGTAAATATAATCCCGTAACAAAAAAACTTGTTGCAACTAAAATAACTACTAGGCTATTTCTTATTGCGTTGTTTTTTGGGTGAATAGTAGCACTCGTTGGGATATATCCGTATTCGCCTTGATATTCTATAACGTAGTTGTCGCCTTCTTGCCCGTAAACCTTAACTTGTTGTGCGCTAATAGTAATTGGCGTATCGCTACCAATTGCGGTAAAAAGGGTGTCGGAAACGTTTACTAAAAAGAAACTATCTCTATTGGTGGTTTCTTGGTCTATGCTATCGGTTGTAACGTAGCCGTAAACTCCGTTGTAGTCTATTACGAACATATCGTTATCTTTGCCGTATACTTTTACCTTTTTAGGGGTAATAGTGCCAATTTGGTTGCCGTTTATATCGTAAACTATGGTAGAAGTTATATCCGCTAAAAAGAAGTTTATTTTTTCTGCAATAAAATCTTTTTG
>JAGAUH010000268.1 GCA_017620875.1 Clostridia bacterium | reverse complement strand
CAACGTGCCGTCAGGCTTAGCCGTAAAGTTTTGCCAACCGTTTACACCATAGTCTGGATAAGTACAAGTAAAGTAACCGTTTAGCGTTAAACTTACCGAAACTTTAGTTTCTACCGTCGGGTATAAATATATAATAGGCTTATATACTGGCGGTCCACCAAAGTATTTAACATTAACAGCGATTAGTTCGCAATATTTTGTTGCATCTTTTGGTATACGAACTTTGTTATAATCAACAGATACGTAATCACCCACGCAAAAATCACCTATATTTTCTTTAACAACGTAAACGATTTCTCCATAAGGATTATTAGCCCCTACGCTTATAAGCAAGGTGTCATCGTCTACGATTTCTGAAACTGTACCTTTAACGTTGACCGACTCTTGTAAAATAACAACGTTGTAATTTTGGTCGTCATTTTTACAACCAGTAAACGTAAAAAAAGATAAACTTAATATTAAACTTAAAATAAAAGTTAAAAATCTTTTCAATTAACGTCACCTCCTTGTTTTAGTGGTTTTGTTTAATTTTCCGTTGGCATCTCACTACCTAAGACAGCATTAATAGGATAACCACCATGCCAAAAATCAGACCAAGTATCAGGTATGGTTTCTGCCTCAACGTAATAAACTATATCTTCACTACATCCGTCAAATGCGCTAGTTCCAATTTGAGTGACGTTTTTTGGAATATAAACTTCTACTAAACTATTAGATATCCCTAAAATATTAGCCGTATCAAAAGCGTGCTCACCAATAGAAACTAAACTACTTGGAAAAACAAGTTTGGTTAACTCATCACAGTTAGAAAAAGCGTAATTACCTATAGCTTCAACACCATTTTCAAAAACGACCTTTGTTAAATCATAACAATTAGCAAAAGCATAGTCGCCAATAGCACTTACGCCACTTGATATAACAAGTTCGCTTAACCTAGATTCTTCATAAAAAGCATTATCGGCTATCGTATAAGTAGCCCCGTTTACGCTTTGTGGTAAATACAACTTAGAACCAACAACGTTTTCCGTATTAATTAAACTATAATTGCCATTATCGTTATAAAATATAAAACCGTTTTCGTAAACAAGCTTACTGCTACCTTGTGTTGGCGTGTAAACGTTTTTTACACTTTTACTTAAACTGTTTATGCCATTGCCAGCTTGGATAAGATACTTTGACCTATTGTAAACTTCTATCAATTTATTACAACGAAGAAGCGTACCCTCTATTTTTGTTACGTTGCTACCTATGGTAACTTTTACTAAATTAGTGCAAAAATTAAATGCATTTTTATTAAATTCAGTCAAAGTATCTGGTATAACGATTTCTCTTATCGAAGTACAGTAATTAAAAACGCCATCCATTATATAATAAACGTTACCATTGATGCTATCTGGCAAAATCAATTTAGTGCTATTAAACTCATTTTTATAACCACACATATAGTACGTACCGTTGTCAATATAGTAAATAAAACCGTATTTATCGTAAAGTATTTTTGAAACTTCAAGTTCTGGCGAGTAAACGTTTAACGCTTTACGAGCAATTTCAGACATACCATCATTATATAATAGATTTAAACTAGATTTATTGCAAATTTCTAAAACCTTTTTGCAATTTTTAAAACTATCTATTTCAATCGTTTGTACGTTTTTACCTACTGTAAGCCTTCTTAAATTAGCACAACCAGCAAATGCTTCTTTCCTTATAGTAGTAATATTATCAGGAATAACAAATTCTACTAAGCCACTACAGCCTTGAAAAGTGTCGTAATTTATAATTGTGATACTATTGCTAAGCTTTATATCAACTAAACTTCTACAATGTCTAAAAATACCAATACCTATATAAGTAACGTTGTCGCCCATTGTAAAAGAATACAAGTTATCACAATCACTAAACGCTTCCGAATCAATACTTTTTATGTGGTCTGGAACAACGTATTCTACTAAACTATCGCAGTTTTGGAACATGCCTTGGGTAATGGTAGAAAGTTTTGTACTAAGCGTTATATCGGTTAAACTTATACAATTTCTAAAAAGCTGACTATCTATACGGGTAACGTTGTCGCCCATTGTGAAAGAATACAAGTTATCACACTCACTAAACGCTTCCGCATCAATTCTATTTATGTTATCTGGAACAACGTATTCTACTATACTATCGCAGTTTTGGAACATGCCTTTGCTAATTGTAGAAATCTTTGTGCTAAGCGTTATATCAGCTAACTTTGTACAATCCTTAAAAGCAAATTGCGCTATACCAAGAACGTGGTCACCCATTGTAATAGAGCGCAAGTTAACGCATCCATAAAATGCACCGTATCCTATATAATTTATATGTTCCGGCACGACAAACTCTGTTAAACTGTAACAATCTTGAAACATATACGCACTAAGTGACGTAATGTTTTTACCAAGCGTTACACTAGTTAAACTTTTTGCTCCCCTAAATGCGCCTGCGCTAATACCAACGATAGTGTCGCCCATAACTATTGATTGAAGGTTATCGCAATCACTAAAAGCATCGCTAGCAATATCGGTAAATGCGTTTGGTATAACTAAAGTTGTAATAGTTTTATCTTTTACACCGTCTATTGTACAAGACGTCCTTGTCGTTGTGTATTCGTAATCTAATAAAACTGGTTGTGGCTCAAATTTTGCTTTAACAAAAGTATTAGTATAAAGGTTAAACTCAATCTCTGGCACACCAGACATAAAATTGTCTTCTTCATCAAACCAACCGATAAAATTACAAGACGCGTGTTGATATGCAGTCAAACGTATTTTCGCACCATAACGATAACCTAAAAACTTGCCATCTTCATCATTAATTTTATCTTGCTTATTTGGAATAGTAATTGAAACGCTACCGTGCGTATTATTGTCGATATTTATAGTTAGTTGATAAGGTGTTACGGTTGTATTTGCGATTATATTAAGTGAAGCGTTTGTTGTAGCAAATTTATCTATAGGATTGCCATCATTATCCTGCCAATAATTAAAAGTATATCCATCAATTTCCGGCACGTAATCTATAGGGTATTCTCTATAACTTTCTTTATACTCTGTTTTAAGTGTTTTGCTACCAAACAAATATCTTACTTCAACTTCACACCTACGGTGTACAGTTAGAGTATATATTGACGAAAAACCATCTTTTGTTACCAAAACGTAAAATTTGTTATCGCCTAATTTTAAACCGTTGTCAAACGTTGCAATTTTATTTGCAATTTCATTACGGACGTTAGTACAAAGCGACCAAGTACTGCCGTCTTCACTAACAATTTTATCTGCCAAAGATACAGCCGTAACGGAATTATCTACTATAATTAAAATATTGTTGCCGTCGATAGTACCACCATCTACGCTAACAATTTTAGGACCAGCTTCGGGATAATCGTTATCTTTACAACCAAAAAAGGTTATAGTTGTTAATATAGCGCAAAATATGATAATTATAGAAAAAGTTTTAATTAATTTGGATTTTATCATAACACCCCTCCTTTTTAATATTTTACGGCTATGTTTAGCCGTAAAGCTAGCGTAAGATTATAGCCCCCAAAAGAAAATAAAGTTTTGAAATGCTTTTATAATTTTTCATCTCTTTGCCCCCTTAAAATATAATAATTTTTTGGACAAAAAATGCCCCTAGCTAAGTGTTAAGGGCATAAAAAATTAAATATTAAGATTTATATATACTTTAACACTTGCTCCTTATGT
>JAGAUH010000267.1 GCA_017620875.1 Clostridia bacterium | reverse complement strand
GTTAATAGAGTTAGATTCCTCATGAAATTATTGTTCCTCTTTAAAAGACTTTAATTCTGGTAAAGGTTCTTCTGCGGGTTGTTGCATTGCTTCTTTTTCTTGTCTTCTTTGCTTATAATCTTTATATTCTGGATCGTCGTTTTTAGCCACGATAGATAGTTTTGGCAATACTGCAACAATTAATAAAATTACAAGCACGATTGCTAATACTAACGCGCTTAAAATCCAAATATACCACTTTACTCCTACCACCATAGAAAGTAATACTATAACGCCTGCGACAAGCGCAATAGAGCCCGCAACGTAACTCCAACCGTCTTTAACTAACGCTGCTAATACCGCGTAAGATAAGCCAAATAGCATAAAAAATACCGTTAAGCCAATCCCTAAAGATTTGGTAGCACCTAAATCTGACGCGTAATGCAAAATTAAAAATAACGCAAAGCCAATAACAATGCTAACGGCAAAAATTATTAATTTTAATCTTGCGGATAAATCGTGTTGCTTTTTCATTTCTTGCAAACTTCTCATTTTCCTACTCCTTAAATTTTTATATTTTTAAAACTAAATTTTATTTCTAAAACTATCGTTTTAGTTTTCCTGTTTGTAATATCGCGAAGTTAATGCCCCTTGCAAGCAAAGCATTAATTATAAACCACATTGTAAATCTTTTGCTAAAAGCAAAATCTTTGCAAAATTGAAAATTTTGCCGTAAAAACAAAATGTTTTTACACTTCCTGTTTGTAATATCGCGAAGTTAATGCTCCTTGCAAGCAAAGCATTAACTTCTTATATTATAGCACTATTTTGGTAAAAATCAATAATTTTAATAACTTATTTAGTTATTAATTATTTGCTAGCGTACTCTTTTGCTAAAATAAGCACTTGTTTGTATACGCTTGGTATTTGTTCTTCTTTTAAAACTTTACCAATTGCCCTACCCGTTAAAATGCTTTTATTTGCGCCAAGTAAGGTTAAACAAAATAGTTTTCTGTCCGTTTCGCTTTTATTAAAATCTAAAAAACTAACCCCTTTAGTAATTTTTTTGTTTGTTATATTATACCTTGCGTTTTTGCGAGAAATACTTGCCGAGTTAAACTCTAAATCCATATAGCCAATGCCTGCAAGCGTAAAGACTTTTACAATATCTTTTGGGGATATTACCGAAACGATTTCGTCTTCGAAGTCTACTTTATCGGTATAAAAATCGTCCCCAACGCTTTGCTTAAAACTACTATCTCTATCCCTTATTGTAAACACCTTTATTTTAAACGCCCTTAATAGTTTTGCTAAAATAGGCACGTTACCTTCTCCATTGGCGGAAATAATTGTAATAGCCAAATAATCTAAATCTATTTCCAAAGTTTTTGCAAATTCTTCTAGCGCGCCGTATTCGCTTGCTCCTTCTATTAAAATAACGCATCTAGAAAATATCGCAAGAGAAAAATATGGCAGTTGCATCTCTAATTGCTTTTTTATATGAAAATCTCCGCTAAGCCCCTTTTTAACGTCTTCTCCGCAAACTACTTTTACTTGTCCGTTTTGTCTGTAAAACCTAACTATATTAGAATAATCGTTAGAAAGCACCCTGTCTGAGTGAGACTTAAAAAATAGTTGAATATCTACGTTTTTTATACCGTAATGTCGGTCTATAAATCGGTTAAAGCCGTTATCTTGCCCACTTGCAATATACAATAAATCTTTAATTAAAGTCTTTTGCGCAAACGGGTGAAGGCTATGTTCTGGAAAAGAATAAATAATTATCCCCTGAAAATTTTCGCCGTTAAAATTAGACAGCGTATCTAACATTTTATTTAGCACGTTTACTATAAAAAATTTAGAATATAGTAACCCTTCGCTAGGCAAGTTATCACCGCTAATTTCGGTTAGTCCACTATATTTTTTAGCCCTTTTCACAACGGAAAGTTCGTTAAATAAATTTAGCGCTTTTCGAGATAAATTCCTTTTTAAATCTATGCTTTTCGTTGCTAGTTCTAAATTGTTTAAACTTATTAGTTTTAATTGCTCTTTTAGTTCTTGTATAAAAATATCGTTACTAAAATACTCTATATTTTGTCCGCAAAATTGCCTAATGGTAACCTTTATTTTTTTATCTTTTAAGTTAGTATATTTTTGCCTAAACAAAAACTCCACTTCTATTTGTATTGGTTTAGTTTTATCAAAAAAGTCTTGCTCGGAAAAGTTTATAAAATTATATATATTATGTATAGCCCTAAGCGTATTTGTTTTTCCTATACTATTTTCCCCAACGAAAAAGTTGCAACTACTATTAAAATTTAGTTGCACGCCACTTAGGTTTGTATAATTGTCAAACTTTATTTTGCTTATTTTCATAAATCTATATTTCCTATAATCTCTTTTAAAGCGCTAATATCTAAAATCCACTCGTCAACCCTACTTAACCTTTGGTGTTTTAGGTTTGCTTCTCCCAAATTTTTTCGGTAAGTTGCGTAGTTACAATTGTTTACCCTTTGATAGTGGGCTATTGCCTTATCTTCTTCCCCCATTAGTTGAGTTCTGCCAATATGTATAACGCTATGACACAAATGACAAACCGCAATTATTTCCGTTAGTTTTTGCACTTTAGTTTGCTCGTTAAAATCCCACCTTTCGTGAGCCTCTAACCTAGTAACTTTTCTACCGCAAATCATACACTTGCCTTGCGCCCTTTTATACGCGTCTTTTCTTAAAATATCCCAATGCTTAGGTTTTAATACCGTACGCAAATTGCTATACCAACACCCGTCTGGGATTAGTTCAAAATTTAATTTCATATTTCACCTACTTAAATTTTAACTAAAAGTAAAGGGGTTGTCAACCCTAATTTTTTTAATTATTTTTTATTTTTTTTCCAACCGTTTTATTTTTTTAGTTGTCTTAATATTCGAAAACAAATTTTAAAGGATTTTAAAATGAAAAAATTTTTAACTATTATGCTTGCCGTTATCCTTTTTACCTTTGTAGGTTGTACGGTAGACACTACCGTTCCTCAAAACTCTAAGGCAAGCCAACCTAACTCTCAAAGCGTTTTAAACACTACTTCTAGCCAAGAACAAATTTCTAGCGAAAGTATCCAAGAAAATAATAGTTCTAGTTTAGAAATAATTAGTTCTTCTAATCAAACAAATTCTTTAAGCGAAATAGTTTCTTTAATAGAAAGTTCTTCTAGCATAAAACCTAGTTCTTCTAGCAGTTCTAATTCTACTATAATTAGTAGTTCTAATCCAAGTAGCACGGCTAGTTCTAGCAAGGTTTCTAGTAGCGAAATAAGTAATTCTAGTAGCAAAGAGCCAAGTAGTTCTAGTTCTTTCAAATCTTCTAGTTCGGCTAGTTCTAGTAGTTCCGTTTATCAAGATCCTAGCGTGATAAATTTAACTACTCAAACAGAGCACTCTGCAATAACTTACGGGGCTAACGTTGTTACCGTAACTAAGGCGGGAACTTACACTTTTACAGGCAATTACTCGGGCTATATGCTAATTAACGGAGTAGAAGGCGATATAACTATTATTTTAGACGGTGTAAATATCCAAACCACCCAAGACCAAAGTACCCCTGCTATTTTATTTGAAGCAAATAGTTATAACCGCACTTTAACCATTAAAGACGGCTCTACCAACTATTTAGCGGATAGCGTTGGCGACATTGCACTAGTAGGCGACGGAGCGGTAATAAACGCAAAAAAATCTAGCCTAACTATAAACGGCGGCGGCTCTTTAGAGTTAAAGGCAAACGGCGAAGATACCACTTGTATTAAAATTAAAGAAAACCTAACCATAAACGGACCTACTATAAGCATTAACGCAACTAATTGCGGAATTAAAGCCGGTAAAACTTTGCAACTATTAAACTCTAACCTATCCGTTACTTGTACTAACGACGGAATTAAAACCGACAATTCTCCCGCCGACTCTACCGAAGCAACTACTCTTGCCTCTACCGAAACGGCAGGTTACCTATATATTAAAAACTCTAATATAACTATAACTAGCGACGATAACGGAATTACCGCAAACAATAAAATGGTTATAGACAACACGGATAGCAACACCATTAGCATTACCACAAACGGCGGAACACCGGAAACTATTACGGGTAGCAACGATATGCCTGGCAGTGGAAGTAATAGACCAGGTGGTAATTGGGGCGGAAACTTTGGCGGTAGCAGTTCTAGTAGTACTACAACCACTAGCACTACAAACGGAAAAGCGTTATTAGTTTGCGGAACTAAACTTTCTACCACGGATTCTAACGGAACGGTAACCGAAACGCTTTATCCTTGCGGATTTGCCGATTATTATCCTATGATAATAAACGGCGGTAAATTTGAAATAAACTCTAACGACGACGCAATACACTCTCACGGAGATATCACTATAACGGGCGGAACGCTAAACGTTACTAGCGGAGACGACGGCGTACATGCAGAACACAACGCCTACCTAAAAGGCGGAAGTTTAAACGTTACTAAAAGTTACGAAGCGCTAGAAGGAACTAATATTTATATCTCTGGCGGAAACCACACTTTATACGCAACTGACGACGGAATAAACGCGGCTTACGGCGACGATAGTTCGGTTACTTGCACGGTAGAATTTACAGGTGGAACAACCCTTGTAAACGCCGATGGCGACGGACTAGATGCCGGCGGTGGCGATATGGGACAAGAAAACAAAGGTTATATTAAATTAAACGGCGGAACAATTTACGTATGCGGAACTACTAGTGGTGGAAACGGTGCTTTAGACGCATCTACTAGCGTTTCTTTTGGCGGAGCAAACGCAATAATTATGGCAGGAAGTTCTGCTATGGAAGACTCTACCCCTAGTGGTAGTTATCAAAAATATACTACGAGTTATTCTGCAGGAAAAACCATAACCGTAAAGGATAGTAGCGGAAACGTAGTTATGCAAGTAACTAACCCTAAATCTTTTGGTAAAATGTGGATTTCTTGTTCTAGTAGCGGTTGGACTTATACCGTATCTTAATTTAGCACACTACCCTCCTCAATATTTTTTTAGAGCCGATGCAATTTTTTTGCATCGGCTCTTACCCTATATAAAAATTTATATTTTTAATTAACAAAAAAATACGCCGTGATAAAACGGCGTAAAATAAACTTAACTTAAATTATTCTGCATCTTTAGCAAAAATATATACGTTTCTTTTTTCGGTTGTGTTTTTAAAAGCCCAGCTTTTAGTTACTAAAGAAATTTGAGCAACCTGAACAAATTGCCACCCTTCTATAGACTCTTGAGTAATAATATCGAAATAAGCGTTAACGGATTCGTTTACCTTATCTTTTTTAGTTACTACAACTTCTGGTACGGATATATATTTATATTCTTTCATATTTACCTCCAATGGCAAAATTTATATTACTATAAAATTATATCATAACCAATTAAAAAATAAAAGTCTTTTTTTAAATTTTATTAGATAAAAATTAATTTTTGTATTTATTTTTACTTTTTATTTGCTTTTTAACTAAATTTTTACGCTAGTGCCATAATAACAACACTTTAAAATTTCTACTAAGTCTTGTTTGGTTGGCTTACGCGGATTAGATAAAGTGCAAGCATCTAACAAAGCGTTTTCTGCAATGGCGTCTACCCTAGACAAAAATTCTTGCTCGGATACAAACCCTTCTTCTACTATTTCACCGTTTACACCACACTTACTAATACAAGGTGCAATTTGTAAATCTCTAGTTAAACCAACCACTAAATTTACTAAACTTTGTATTTTTTGGTTGTTATCTTCTCCGCCAAGCCCCAAGTATTTACAAATTAAAAGATACCTTGCCCTAGCATACTCGTCTTTGGCGTTGTACTCTATAACCCTTGGCAAATACATTGCGTTTGCTACGCCGTGAATTATATGTCCGCCAAGGTCGGCAAAAATAGCCCCCGTTTTATGCGCTAAACTATGAACTATACCAAGTAGCCCGTTAGAAAAAGCCATACCTGCTAGACACTGAGCATAGTGCATATTTTCCCTTGCAACTTCTTCCCCGTGGTAAGAATCGAAAATATTGTCCATTATCATTTTAATTGCTTGTAACGCAAGCGGATCGGTAAAAGGCGAACTTGCAGTAGATACGAAACACTCTACCGCGTGGGTAAACGCGTCCATACCCGTATGAGCAACCAAATGCCTTGGCATAGTTAAAGTTAGCCTACTATCTAGTACCGCTATATCGGGTGTAATTTCGTAGTCGGCAAGGGGATATTTAATACCCTTTTTATTGTCCGTTATAACCGAAAAAGCCGTAACTTCGGTAGCCGTTCCGCTAGTAGATGGTATCGCAACGAACCTTGCCTTATTTCTTAGTTTTGGCAAGCCGAAAACCTTACACATTTCTTCAAAGGTAATTTCGGGATATTCGTATTTTATCCACATTGCCTTTGCTCCGTCTATGGCAGAGCCACCGCCTATTGCAACAATTAAATCAGGCTTAAATTTAAGCATTTTTTCTGCACCACGCTCTACCGTTTCTACACTTGGGTCAGGCTCTATTTGGTCTATAATATCCACGTCGAACTTAGCCTTATGCAATAAGTCTATAACTTCTTGCAAAAAGCCGTATTTCTTCATAGAAGAACCACCCGTGCAAATAGTGGCTTTTTTACCTTTAAGGTCGCTTAAACAACTTATAGCGTCGTTTCCGTAATAAATTTCTCTTGGCAAACAAAATTTTTTCATATAAACTCCTTATTTTTTGATAACCTTATTATTTGCCAATATTAAGTTTTTTATACAATAAAACACGCTAGCCATTTTTGGCTAGCGTTATTTTTTAATATTTAATTAGTTCGGAAAAAGTATCTACCGCGTATCTATCCGTCATACCCGAAATATAATCTAAAATGGCTTTTATATAAATTTGTTTATTTTGCAAGTTTTGATAAATTTTTATATTTATATAGTCTTTAAAATATTTTTTATCTTCTTTTAGCAAAATTTCCGCATTGACGTATTTACATAAATAACTATAAAATTCTTTTATTAAAGTAGGATATAAATTTTTGTTTTGCTTTAAATTTTTTAGGGTGTCTTGACCGCTATAAAACTCTAAAAGCGTATTAAAAATTTGGTTTATAATTAATTTAGAATATTCTTTAAAAGCGTTAAAACGCTTGCTAGAATATATTTTTTGGTAATTAAACGCCTTTATTTTACTAAGTTTTTCACCCGTTACTTGCGACAAACAAATACCTTTTTCTAAACTGCTATTTTTACAAATATCGCCAATCATTTCACCAATTATAGTGCTAGTATTTATCGCCGATCCTTTTTTTAGTTTTACTATGTTTTTAAGTTCTAAAACGTCTTCTTGAGATAAAAATCCCAAATTTAACGCATCTTCTATATCCCTACCAACGTAGGCAATTTTATCGGCAAGTTTAACAACGCACCCTTCTAGCGTGATAGGATTAAACTTTCCTGCGGTACAAAAATCTTTTTGCAAATCTATTAGTTCCGTTCTTGGTTTAACCGCGCAATTATCCACTTCGCCACAGTGAGAAATAATGCCGTCTCTTACTGCGTAAGTTAAGTTTAGGTTTTGATATTTATTTTCGTGGTTAGGAAGTAGTTCTATAAAGTCGGCAAAATAAAGTCCGTTTTTCTCGTGCCAAAAACTCTCGTTTAAATGCTCTTTTGCAATATCCGAAATTATTTGCTCGCCGTGATGTCCAAAAGGCGCGTGTCCCAAATCGTGCGCGATTGCAATAGCCTTGGTTAATTCTTCGTTAAGACCTAGTTTTTTTGCTATCGTATAACTAACGGACTCCACGTGCAAAACGTGTTCCATACGAGTACAAATATGGTCGCTATCCACGTTGTAAAACACTTGAGTTTTATGCTTTAACCTACGATACGCCGTAGAGTGTAAAACCCTAGTATAATCCCTTTCGAAAGGCGAACGGATTTTGCTATTATCGTTATATAGGCTAGTTTCTCTTTTAATTAAACTAGCATAATTTGTATTAGTTGGCACTATTGCGCCCTTTTTTAAACTTTGCATTATTCCCTTTATTAACCTTTATTATATTTAATTAAGTTACTAATTCTCAGATTTTATTTTAAAAATTTTTTAACTTCATTTATAACGTCTTCCGAAATATAAACCCCGGGTTGCTCGTAATAAACAAGCAAATCTTTTACGGCAGGAATATGCCCGTTTTCCGCCGAATAAGTAGTTAAAGATATTCCGTAATCTATATCTTTTTCTACCACTTCGCCGGTGATATACCACCTACCAAGTATCCTAATTGCTTCTAAATCGTTAGCCTTTGCCGCCGAAACGTACCATTTTAACGCTTCGGTTTTACTAACCGTACCACTATCTCCGTTATACCACGTTTTTGCTACGATAGAAAAAGACGGCACGTAAGAAAGCATTGCAGAAGCCAAATAATAAGTTAACGCTTCCCCTTTGTCTTGTTCTACGCCTATTCCGTTATAAAGGTGATAACCGTAAAAGTGCATTGCCTTACCCAAAACGTCTACTTTTGTTGCATCTTTTAAATATTTTACCGCAAGGGTTTCGTCTTTATCAAAAAACTCGCCGTTTAGCAAAAACTCGTACAAATATAAGCAAGCGTAATATAAGCCTTTATCCGCATTGTTTTTTAGCATTGCTTTGCCTAGTTCTATATTCTTTTCAAAATAAACACCCTTTAAATAGCAAACCGCCTTAAAAGTTTCTAATTCTGGATAACCCTTGTCTAACGCGTAAGACAAAACGTTTCTAAAAAAGTCGTTATGTTTTTTAACTTCGTTTTGTTTTACTTGCTCTTGCTTTTTATGGTAATGCCATGCCATAGTTCTATATGTCAGCAAGAAAATTTGCTTCTGTGTAGCAGTGAAATCAATATCTTCTATCTCCTGAAACAACACCTTGTCGTGATATGAGCAAAAGCCTGTGAACATCGTAGCTACTTTTCGCCCTTTTGTTCGCGCATCTTGAAAAATTAGAAAGGAAGAACCATCTAGCATGGTAACAT
>JAGAUH010000266.1 GCA_017620875.1 Clostridia bacterium | reverse complement strand
CCAGAAGATTTGTCTTATGCGTCTGTTTTTGACGATTTGTTTAAAAAATATACCACTAGTCACGAACTTGTTGGTGTAAAAACTACAAATATGGGTAGTATGTTTAGGCTTTCTTATCGTATTGTAGTAAAAGATATCAATCAAGAAAAAAACTTTGTAGACGAACTAAGAGAGCGTAACGGAAACTTAGAAATAGCAATAGAAAGAACCGACTTTGAGAGGGTTACCTTGTAATGAAAAAGATAAAAATTTTAGTTTTTTGCCTATGCCTTATTTTAGGGCTAACGGCTATCGGTTGTAACGAAAATACTAACGATTTGCCTAGTATTTCGGTTTCTCAACCGGATATGAGCGTTGGGGAAAACGGCGAAATTATTTCTAGCCAAACTTTCGTTAGCGGAATAACTAATCAAACCGTATCTAATTTAGATAGCGCTATTACGTTTACCACTGCCGACCTAGAAGATGGTTACGATAGTAGTAGCGCCGTTACCATAACCTTAAACGGAAATACCGCAACTTGTTCTAGCACCACTAACTACGTTAAAACGGGAAATAAATACGTTATTATTAGCGGTGCGGGGGTGTATATAATAACGGGTAGCAGTCAAGATTTAATATTGTATGTGCAAGCCGATAAAACCTTAGATAAAGTAACTTTAGTGCTAGATAACGCTAATATGCAACACTCTAGTTTTGCACCTATTTATATAAAGAGTGCAAACAAAACCTTTATTTATGCCCAAGGGGAAAATTATCTTGCAACTACGGGCAATTTCGTTCAAAAGGATACCAACAACGTAGACGGCGTATTGTTTAGTAAAGACGACCTTTGTTTAAAGGGTAGCGGAACGCTAAACGTAAATAGTAATTTTGGGCACGGCATAGTCGCTAAAGACGATTTTAAGGTGGTAAATTTAACTTTAAATATAGTGGTTAGCGGACACGGAATAGATAGTAACGATTCTACCCGTGTAAACAATGCAAATATAAATATTTCTAGCGGACAAGACGGTATAAAAGTAGAAAATTTAGAAGATTTAACGGTGGGGTATTTTTATTTTGCTAGTGGAAATTTAACAATAAACGCCTTGCATGACGGTATAGATTGTTCCGAAAGGTTGCAAATAGATAGCGGTAATATTAAAATTGTGGCGGGTAACAGCACGGAAATAAATTCTACTACAAATAGTAAAAACGCAATAAAGGCAGGTAGTAGCGTTGGTATATACGGCGGAAATTTGCTTTTATATTCTAGCGAGTGCGGACTTAAAGGCACGGCTTTTAATATAAATAACGCAAAAATTTTATCTTTAAGTGCTAGCGCTACCATTGGCACGGTAAACGGTGTTAGGTTTAATAGTCAAACTTTAAAAATGAGTAAATCTTACGAGATAAAGCAAAACGGCAACACTATTTTTAGTTTTAATGCCGAATATGGTTTTTATAACTTATTATACATAGACGTTTTGCTTAGCGGTGGCGGTTTTACCTTAGTATAAAAAACAAAGGCTTAGTTTTCTAAGCCTTTTTTACTGCAAAAATTATATATATTTTAAAATGGTTTGGCAAATAATTACGTTTGCTATTTTTACGTCGTAGTTTTGCATTGCCGTTTTATATTGCTCTTTGTGTTTAAATAGGTCGTTAATATTGTATACTAGGCTACTTGGCGTTAAGTTTTCTTGCGGAAGAACTTTAACTAGGTTTTTTTCTGCAAAGTAATTGGCGTTTGCAATTTGGTCGCCCCTGCTAGATTTTTTTGGTAATGG
The DNA here is from genome assembly GCA_017620875.1 of Clostridia bacterium. GTDB lineage: Bacteria > Bacillota > Clostridia > Christensenellales > Borkfalkiaceae > UBA4675. Next base: position 3,861 of record JAGAUH010000266.1, on the reverse strand, counting down.
TATAACTAAGGTTGGCTTATTTAAACAAAGCAACTCAAAAAGGGCGTTGCTACCGCCCCTAGTTACAACTAAATCGGATATTAAAAAGGCTTTTTCTATATCGGTAATAAATTGGTATTGTCTATAAAATTGGCTTTTAAATTCTTCTTGTTTACCTTTACCGCAAAGGTGTATTATATCGTAATTTTTGCCAAGTTGGTTTAGGCTATTTTTTACGGCTATATTAATTGCGGTGCTACCTAAACTTCCGCCCGTTATGCAAATAATAGGCTTATTTCCGCTTAAATTAAAGCGTTTTAGTGCGGTTTGTTTATCCTTGTAAAAAAGGCTTTGCCTTATTGGAGAACCGCTATAAATTCCGTTTTTAAGCCCGTTTGCCGTTTCTTTAAAACTAGTAAACACGGCTTTGCATTTGTTTGCCATAAGTTTGTTTGCAAGCCCTAAACTCAAATCCGACTCGTGAGTAAAGCAAGGGATATTTAAACTGCTACCCGCAAGCACTATTGGTAGGGCTACAAAGCCCCCCTTAGATAAAATTGCATTTGGTTTTAACTCTTTTAAAAGTTTTTTTGCTTTAGATATGCTACCTAATAATTTAAAAGGTATGGCAAAATTTTTAAAAGTGAGTTTTCTTTGTAGTTTAGGCGTTTTTATTTTATAAAAAGGTAAATTATGTTGTTTGGCAATATTTTCTTCTAATTCTTCCGAGCCGATATATATTATTTTGTCAAAGGCGGTTTTTAATTGTGGTAGTAGGGCAATTAAAGGCAAAATATGTCCACCCGTTCCGCCACCCGTTATAACGATACTTTTCATATTATATAGTATGCTACAAATTTTTTTTAAAACACGAAAAGTTATTTTTTTTGTCACTCTGAGGCGGTAGCCGTGAGAGTCTAAAAAAGATTCTTACGCAAATTAAAATTTGCTCAAAATGACAATAAGGTTAGTTATATATAATGATAATGGTTTTAGGTATAAAAAAGAGAGAACTAAAAAGTTCTCTCTAATTTTTTAATTAAATTTTTGCTACTAATATATAATTAGTTAGTTATTACTCTTCAGAAGGGGTTTCGTCAGAAGGATCCGTGTCGTCGGTTTCGGTTTCTTCTACTTCTTCGGTAGGTTCTTCCGTAACTTCTTCGGTTTCTTCTTCGTCTTCTATAATGTTGCTTTCGATATTTTCGTAGTCGTATTCTTCTTTAAACTTAGTTTCTTTTTCTTTCTTTTTAGAAATAGAATTTAATGCTTTATCTCTAGCATCTCTGTCGTAATAACTATGTTTGCTAGCCTTTTTCTTGTTTACAACTTCTAAAATCTTTTTAACGCCAATAGCAACTAGGGCAACTATTAGTGCTAAAGCAACTATTGCAGAAGAAATTAATAACCAAATATTAGCGCCGTTGTCGTCGGTTGTGGTATCTCCACTAGTGTCGTCGTCGCTAGAAGAATCTTCTGGAGTTCTTTCGTCTATTTCGGTTGGAGCATCTATACTAGTTAGGTCGGAAATAATAAATAATCCGTTAGTCATAAATGCAGTTTTAGTGTTGTCTTTATCGTCTACCGTATAAGTTCTAGTTTCGCCGTCTGGGTTTTCGTCTGTTAAAACTTTGCTTGGTAATCTAGTAAAGATTTGTTTGCTACTATCTGCGCTAGCGTAAGAATAAGTTGCGCCAACGTTATCTAATTCTGCATCGTAGAAACTTTCTAACTTTAATAATGCTTCTTCGTAGTTTTCGCTAGTAGAGTAGGTGTAACTATCAAATAATACTATACCTGTTTTATTGTCGTTTGTTCCGTTAGCAAAAGTTCTTGGTCCGTTCCATAACTCTAACTTGTAGTTAATAGCCTTTTCAGAACCGGTTTTAATTATAAACTTAATTTCTGCATAGCCAACGCCACCCGTAATATCGTTTACCATATCTTTAGTTACTTTAATGCAGTAATCTTGGTTGATATCTTGAGATAGGTCGGTATTTTTAGCATTTACGCTAAGAACTTTAAATTCTTTTTTGTCGTCTGCGTTAGTTAAATAAATATAAGCGGTTGCGTCGCCAAAAATTTTAACTTTAACGGAAATTACGCAAGTTGCGTTTACCGCAATAGAAGTAGAATCGCCAATATAACCATAACTTAAACCGTCTACTTGGTTGTTTATCATTAACGGTTGTAAATAGGTGTTGCTTGTTGGTACGCTTTGAGCCCAAGTACTAATATCAGATTTTAAACCGTTAAAGTCTGCATCTTTATAATTAGCCATAAACTCTGTGTTAAAGATACCGCTAACGGTATTTGCTTGAGTATATTCGGTTACTTTGTCTTGTCCCGCAATATCTGCGCCACCTTGAACTCTTATGTGGTTTCCAGGAACGCCCGTGTAATTTAAGATACCGGAAACAACGTTTTGTTCGATATTGTCAACCATACCGCCGTAGGTAAAGGTGTAGTTATCGGTAGAAGTAGTTTCCGTAGTAACGTTAGCCTTGTCTGCTTGTAGCATTCTTTCCGTAACGCTAGTATCGTTAGTTTTTTCTACGCTATCAACTTCTACTTTAGCAAGTTTAGTTAAAGTAAAGTCTTTTACCCAAACGTCGCCCTTAGGGAAAGCATAAATGTTGTTTGCGTTTACAGGAGCAGTTGGTCCTAAAATAAATTTAAGAGCAAATTTTCTTGCAAGAACTTCGTCCGCGTCGTTTAATCTGTAAGTGTTAGATACTATAATAGTAACTTTTACAAAGTCGTCGTGGTCTTTATTGATGTTTTTAGTGGTAGTGTAGTTACCGCTATCGCTTCCGTTAATTTTAACTTTAACTTCTGCATAGTCGCTACCCGTACCTTTATCTAAAAGTAAAATAGTTAAACCGCTATTGCTAGATTGTAAATCCGTTTTTACCCAGAAAGAAATCTTTAAGTAGTTGTCGCTAGTAGGGTCGGAATTTGCCGCTACGCCGTCTACGTCAAAGTCTGGGGTAGTGTAAGTTGCGTTGTAGTATTTATCAGAACTAAAGGTTAATACGCCACCAGATACGCTAGGTACTGCAGTAGTGTCAAATTTTGCTTGGTCTTCAGTTTTTAGGTTAGCAAAGTTAATGTAGTTGTCTAGTTCTGTAAAGTTTTGTGTAGTACCGCCTGAAATATCAAATACGGTTTCTGCTTTATAACAATCTATTCCTAAAGTGATATTAGTAAACGGAGCAGTTGCAAAGTTATCTACGCATAGATATTTGTAGTCGATATTGTCGGTTGCATCTTTAGGGTTTGCTACGATAGGAGTAGTGTAACTAGAGTATAGATAATCTAAATAGTCTTTTTGTCCGTTTACAACTAGTTTGCTATCTTCTAAAGAACCGCTAAACATTTCTACGTTGCCTAAGTCGTAACTTGTAGGAAGAGTTTCGTCTTTACCTAATACTTTAAAACTTGCGTCGTCAAAGAAAGCGTATCCTTCTACGTAGTCTTGATAAATATTTTTGCTACCAAAACCTAAACCTAATCTTATACCGATTTTAGTTTGAGCAAAACTATTACCTTTTACGTAAACGGTAAACTTAACCCATTCGCCATTAGTATTAACGTTTTTAATACGAGTTGCAGGGGTAGTTATGCTACCGATAGTAGTGGTAATTTGGATATAAGCGCCAACTTCGTCTAAGTTATCTAACTTAGTAGATAAGTCTTTGGTTAATACCCAAACTTCGAACACGCCGTTTTCGTTAGGATTTAAAGTGATATCAGAAGATGAATTCAAGTATTGAGCAGCACCCTTGTCTTCGGTAGAGTTGTTGTTTATCATTAAAACTTTACCACCACCTGTTAAACCTTCTTCTTTTTCGTACTCGGTTAATCCGTAGTAACTAGGTT
>JAGAUH010000265.1 GCA_017620875.1 Clostridia bacterium | reverse complement strand
TTATTAATACTTTCGATGGTGAAAATTTAATATTCTTTAACCAATCTAACTCTACTCAAATAAAAGTTGGAGCAACCTTTAAAACAACGGGAAAAACTTCTAGCGAACTTTATGGTAAATTTGGTATAGGATTTTTTAACAGTTCTAATAAAGGATTATGGACTTACGTAAATGCAGAAGGCACTACGGGAGAAAGCATTTCTAGCATAACCGGCAATAGCGTTGCCGTAGTTGCAAAAAACGGTGATAGCACTTGGAAATGGAAAGAATCAACCAATTTTGACGTTGCTACGAACGTTTATTCCCCATCTAGTCCAATAAAACTAGAAATTGATAGAAACGGCGTTAGGTTTGATATTTACGTAAACGGAAACTTAGTTGAAACCATTAACGGATTAGATTATGGTTTGAGCGCCGCCGACACTATTTACCCTTGTATTTCTACTTTTAACGTAAAACTAGAAGTTACAGATTATTATAGCATAGCAAAACACAATTCTATTGCTATAGACGGCAATTTAGACGATTGGAAAACACTTTCTACTTGGAATAGCATAAACGCAAATAAAACTCGTGCGTTAGACACTTCTACAAATAAAGGCGTAATTTTTTTTTACGAGATGGACTCAAGAAGGCGTATTTATTTACGGCGAGGCTAAACATAGTGTAGATAGTAGAAACGTTAAAGATTGGTGGAAAAACACAAACTTTGAAGTATTTATAGATTCAGAAACAAATCAGTACTACGCAAACCACGCTTTATCTCAAGGATTTGATTCTTTCTACTATAAAACTACAGGTTCTAACGGAAACTACACTACTATTTTAGAAGCGTTTATTGCAAACAAAAATACTTTTAGCGACGGGGTAAAAATAGGCTTTGCTTTTAAAGTAAATAACGAAAGCGGAATAGAAGATTTTATAACTCAAAGCGGTGGTTCGGCAACGAGTTATTGGTGTCCTCAAAACTCAAACCCAAGAGCTTTACCATTTACCTTAACTCAAGAGATAAAAGATACTCAAGACTCTAAATATACAATTGAAAATCCTGAAGGAATATCTAAAAGTGGCGACACTTTAATATTTAACGGATTTACCGGAGAAAGATATTATTACCTTAACGAATTTGCAAATAAATACGTTACCACTTTTAAAGCAACCTTTAAACTAACGGGAAAGCAAAATGATGAAACGTTAGGAAAAATAGGACTATCTTACGTGGACGAATGGGGTGACGGGTTCTTCTTTTTTGCAGATGCAAGAGGAACGACCGGAACCAACTTAAACACTATAAACGGCACTACTTTTGGTGTTGTTAAACTTGATAATTATGCTTATTTATGGAACGATAGCAATACCGTTGACCCTATTAGCCATACTGAGGCAACCTACTCCCCTACTACTACTTTTACGTTGTCTATCGAAAGAAACAATATGGTATTTAAGTTAAAAGTAAACGGAACTACGGTTTACACTATTTCCGATAGTAACTCTGCTTATTATTTAATTGATAAACAAAGTATCTATCCAAGTATTCGTTCTTTTAATACTTATGCGGAAATAACGGATTACGGCATAGAAAAAACTGCGATTGACGGAATTGTAACCGATAGCAATTTAGACGATTGGAAAATTTTAAACGTTTGGAACGACGTTTCTGCAAGTGCAAAAACAATAGTAGATAGCACTAACGCAAATAAAAAAGTTACTTTTTATTCTTTACTAACAGACAATGGATTACATTTAGCAGTAGAAGCAAAACACGCGGTAACTTCTAGCGGATATTGGGCAGAATGGTGGAGAAACACCAACGTAGAATTTTTTATTGGAGTAAGTTCTTATCAAAATCAATTTTATGCAACCGAATTAATAAATCACGGATTTAATTATTACAGTTTTGTAACGACGGGTACTTCTGGAAATTACACTACTATTTTCGAAGGATTTATAGATTTAGAATATTTAACGCATATAGGAGCGTTTAATGGGGACACTTTAAAAATTGGTTACGCCTTTAAAGTTGACGATTTAAGTGGTGTAAAAGACGAAATTACTATTAACGGAGAAAAAACTTCTTATTGGATAGTAGACGGACTTGACCCACTACTACTAAACGACACGATAACGAAAGTAAGTAAAAGCGTTACTCCTACCCCACCAGCGTCGTCTTCTAGTAGCAGTTCTAATAAACCTAGTACTTCTTCTAGCGATATTAGTTCTAACAAACCAAGCAGTTCTAGTTTGACCAACAATTCTAGTTCTTCTAGCACTATTAGAAGCGAAGTTAGTAGCGAAGATATTAGTTCTTCTAGCGAAAATAGCCAAACAAGTTCTTTTAGCACTATTACAAGCGAAGTTAGTAGCGAAGATATTAGTTCTTCTCAAGAACAAAAGGCTAACGGCAAAAAAGGTTGTGGCGGAAGTATTTTTAGTTTAACAACGTTTTTACCACTTGCATTTATTGCTGTGTTAGTATTTATTAAAAAACAAAAAAATATTTAATATAAGGAGCAAATTATGAAAAGCAAAAAACTAAGTATTAAAAGAATAGTTTTTCTTTGTATTTTATCGTTAACGCTAATAGCAACTATTGGCGTATATGCTTCGACGAATAAAACGACCAAATCTACGCAAGCGGCAACGATAGTTGCTTATAGTCAAACGGGTGAATCTTGGTCTAACCTATACTACGGAGGAAGAACCATTGGTGTAACGGGTTGCGGTATTTTATCACTAACTAACGCAATTAACTATTATAGACCTATGAGTTATAACAACGTTTATACTTGTATAACGGAAATTGCTTCTCACGCGTATAGTAAAGGTGATTTTAATGGTACATATGGCGGCACGATGGTTGCTTACTTTACTAAATTTGCAGGCTCTGCACCGGCAACAAAATATAAAGTAACGGGCGGTACGACAACTTATTGGGATAACGCTTATAACACGACACTAATAAACCACCTTAAAAAGGATAATACTTTTGCAGTTGCAAACGTTTACGGACACTACGTTGCACTTGTTGATTACGACGAAACCAAATACGACTCTTACAACGGCGAATATGGTAAATTTTTACTATTAGACTCTTATCAAATGGTTGGTGGTACTGCCGGTGGATATACTAAATGGATTGGAACTCCCGGTGGATACAACTGGGCATCTAGACACCAATTATCTTACCTTAACGACTTATCTTATTGGTATAACTTAGGATATAGTTCTAGCACTTATTATGCAGGAAAACAAAATGCAAACGTTGTTTCAAACTTCCACCTATTTACGATAGAGCCAATTGTAGAAGAAAGTGCTCTACCAGTAACTTCTAACAAAATATTAGGTGATGCAGGTTCTTTAAAAGCGGCTACTACTTGGGAAGTAAGCAAAACTTATACTCCATCTAGTATTGCTTATACAAGCAGAATGGCCAAACTAACTTCTTTTTCTGGAGAGAACAATTTATACTTTAACCAAACCGACTCTAACCACGTAAAAGTTGGCGCAACTTTTAAAACGATAAGCAAAGCAAGCACAGAACTTTATGGTAAATTTGGTATTGGTTTCTACACGAAAGCAGGTAAAGGATTATTTACTTATATAGACGCGGAAGGCACTAGCGGAACGGACGTATCTACTATAACGGGTACAAACGTTGCAGTCGTTGGTAAAAACACTTCTGGAGCCGAGGGATGGACTTGGAAAACTTCTACCAACTACAATAATGCGGAAAACGTTTATACTTCTTCTAGCCCAATAAGATTAGAAATAGAAAGAGACGGCGTTAGATTTGACGTTTATATTAACGGAACTTATTACGGTACGATAAACGGTTTAAACTACGATATAGATCCGGACGAAGAAATTTACCCTTGTATTACAAGTTTTAACGTTGGATTAGAAGTTACGGACTACTACTCTATTGCAACCCACAACGGAATATCGTTAGATGGTAAATTAGACGACTGGAAAGGGCTTAAAAATTGGAACGAAATAGAATCTAACAAAAAAGAAATTTACGACTCTGTAAAAACAACTAAAGGAGCAACCTTCTATTATAGATGGACTAACGAAGGTTTATTTATTTACGCAATTGCTCACCACGAAAACGACCAAAGAGAACAAACGGATTGGTACAGAAACACCAACTTTGAAATAATGATTAACAAAGACTCGTCTTCTAGCCAATATTACGCTATTTATAATCAAGTAAGAGGATTTGATTCTTTCTATTTTGCAACTAGTGGCTCTAGTGGGAATTACACTTCTGTACTTGAGGCGTTTATTGCCGATTGTACTCTATTTAAAGACGGAATTAATTTAGGTTTCCAATTTAGAGTAAACGACTACACTAATAAAGTTTACGATTATATAACCCCTGCCGGCGGAAGCCAAACCCCTAAGTGGTGGGCGGAAAATAAAGACCCTATGAGTTTTCCGTTTGCTGCGACTAAAGAGTTTATGAGAGAAGAATACGAAAACTACGAAATGGCAGGAAAAGTAGAAGGCGACGTAGCAACGATTTATACTATACCCGGTATCTCAAAAGACGGTAAAACAATGGTATTAGACGGATTTACGGGTGTTAGAGACTTCTACTTCCAAGAATTTGAAGATTCTTTCCACAATTCTTTAAAGGCAACCTTTAACGTAACGGGAAAAGCCGATTCTGCAACTAACGCTAAAATTGGTTTATCATATTTAGACGATTGGGGCGACGGTTTCTATTTCTACGCAGATACTTTAAACGTTGGTACTTTCGCCATTGTTAGAATTTATAGATACGAATATAAATATGGCGAAACCGACACCGCTAAAACTTTTACAAACGCAACTTGGTCTATGAATACACCGTTTACTTTACAAATAGATAGAAACAACACGATATTTGATTTATACGTAAACGGAACGAAAATACACACTATTTCTGATAGTACGGTATATAAATTACAAAACAAACAAAGTGTTTTACCTAGTATCCGTTCTTGGAATACTTACGCAAAAATTGACGATTACGGTATGGTTTTAGACCCTATTAGCGATATTGTTATCGACGCTAATTTAGAAGATTGGAAAGCACTTTCTAATTGGGAAACTATACAAAATAACGTAATATCCGTTGTTGACGACAACAACCCTAACAAGGGTTATTGGTTATACTCTCGTTTAGTAGAAGACGGTTTACTTGTTGCAGTAGAAGCAAAACACGCTAAAGACTTAAGTGGTAATTGGGGCGAAAATTGGTGGAAAAACACTTGTATGCAATTTTATATAGGAGAAAGTTCTTATAGTAACCGTATTTACGTTTCAGAATTTTTAAATACCGGATTTACTTACGCTAACTTTGCTACTAGCGGTACTAGTGGAAATTACACAACTATTTTCGAAGGATTTATAGATACTCAAACGCTTAACCACTTATACGGACTAACAAGCGATTCTATAAGAATTGGTTTAGGATTTAGAGTAAACGACGGTACTACTACCGACACTATTACGGTAGATGGAAAAACCCAAACTTTCTGGTATGCAGACGGGGCACACCCACTACTTATAAACAACGTTGTTTCGTTAGAAGGAACTACTCATACACACGAATTTAACAAACAAGTTAAAACAAATAAGTATCTTGTTACTAATACTCCTTGTGGAGAAAACGTAAAATACTACTACTCTTGCGAATGCGGAGCAAAAGGAACTACGACTTTCGAAACAACCGACGTTGTAGAACACTCTTTCAATAAGCAAGTTATTAGTTCTGACTATTTAGATTCTATTGCTACTTGCAAGAAAAAAGCAACTTATTATTACTCTTGCGAATGTGGAGCAAAAGGAACCGAAACTTTTGAAACAGGTGAACTTACTCATAACTACGGAACGTTTATTAACGAAATTCCTGCTCAAGTGGGCGTTGCAGGAACAAAAGGGCACTACACTTGTTCTACTTGTAACAAACATTTCGATATTGATAAGACAGAAATATTAGACCTAGAAATCCCTGCTTTAACAGAACCTGTTTCTTCTAGTAGTTCTAGTCAAAGTGTAACTCCTAGTTCTTCTAGCAAGGTAGAAAGTTCTTCTCAAAGCATAAATTCTAGTTCTTCTACTAATTCTAGTAGCAAAGTAGAAAGTAGTTCTACACAAGAAAATAGTTCTAATAACGATAATAGTTCTAGCGAAATTAATAATAACTCGTCTAGCGGAATAACACCTACTAAAGGTTGTAAATCTTCGTTAAACCCTATTATATATTTAATTCCGTTTGCTATTATTGCAGTTGCTATTTTACTAAGAAAAAAACGTAATTAACAAAGATTAAAGGACAGGCAAAACACCTGTCCTTTTTTATTATTATTAAATTGTTTTATTTTCTATTAGCCACAAGCCCTGTATTTTAAAGTTATTTTAAATACGTCTGCACCGATTAAGTAATCCGTTAAGTCGTTACTGCTAACGTAAAATCCGCTAGTGTAATTAGTTTGACTAATAAAGGTAATATTTTCACCTTCGTTATGCGGAAAATCCACTTCTATAAAGGCTTTAAAGTTACCTGCCCAATCGAAAACGACTATCACGTCTCTATTGTATAAAATATAAGCAACGTAATTATCGTTACAAGCAATGCCTTGCCTTGTAAAACCACTCATCCAACTAGATTTTGTTGTTACAACGTTACCAACTTCGTTAAAGTTTTCGTCGAAAATAATAAAATTGTAATTACCCGAAATTAAAGCAACGTATTGGTTTTTGGTTGCGTTATAGTCTAATCCGCACAAACTCCTTGTAAGCACTTTAGAGCCGGTTAGTTTTAAAGTGTTAGGATCTAAAAAACTAACGGTGTTTGCCGTGCTACCGTTATGGACTATTACAAACCTTTTGTTTTTACTATCGTAAGTTAAATCGTTTGCGTGATCTACAGGCAAAATACCACTTCTGGCAACTTCTTTTTGGGTGGATAAATTCCATTTTACCATTATAGTTTCGTTATCTACGTTACTTCTTACTTTAATAAATAGTTGATAGAAATAAGTTCCGTCTGTCCAACCGCCTTGCACGTTTCTTATATCCGTTGTAGGTATAGGTATAGTTGCAATTTGGCTAACGTTAGAAGTGTATATTCTTGGAGCGGAAGTAATTGCCACACCCTTAGCCCCTATTGCTAAATTTTGCCTATTTATATGGATTGAACCACACCACCATTGAGCCGTCGTTTCTTCGCACATGCGAGCCCCGTTTTCGCCCGACCTAAACGCAAAGCCAAGCCTTGTATTAGTATCGCTACTCTTTGTTCCGCCCCATATAGAATAAGGAATAGAACACTCCATATAAATTAAATAATATCCGCCAACGTCGTTTATCTTTTTTATCCTAGCCGAATTTATTTTGTTTGTTTCGCCCGTTAAATCGCCAGATTTTTGTACCCCGTTAGGTAGAGCCGAAACGTATAACTGAGTATCGTCGGTAGTGCCAAATCTCATTTCGAAATTTGTGTTTAAATACCAATTTGTTCCGCTATTACTAGTTATATAACTGTTTGTACGGGCAACCATTGCAACGTAAACGGCATCTGCCCCTTCAAAAGCAGCACCGTAAAAATAGTTCGTACCGTTATCGTATCCGTAAACGTATCTTGCATTTCTTTCCCAATCGGCAATATCGCCGTCTACCATAACTGACGTTGGGTTTGCTTTTTGGTTGTAATATGCGGTGGCGTTTGTTATAACGGTATCGCTAGTGCCGTATTTTGCATTTTTTACTTCGAACCCAACGTTAAAACTATGTATACCAATAGTAGTTGTAGCAACCGCGTTTGGCAACCACATATCAAACATTAACGCGTCGTTACAGAAAAATTTGTAAAACGCACCCACTCTCATAACGGCAAGTTTAACGTATTTTCCGTTTGTATAATCGCCATCGAAACTATGTTTTCTGCTAGAAACGTCTTGCCAATTCCACTCTACACCGGTTTTTACGTTACCCCTACCATTTGCAAATAGTACCCACTTATTGGTGCCGAAACCAGATTTAAAAGCATCTATACAGAAAAAGTAGGCTTCGTTTTTTACGTTAAAAGCAATTCCGCATTTAGAAAGTGCTTCGTTATTGTAAATTTCCGTTAAAGTTATTTCGGCTTCGAAATAAAAATTATCCGCCGTTATATTGTTACCGTAAACAAATGGAAAATAGTTTTGAGTGTTTGTACAAACGCCCGAGCCTATAGTAACGTTTCCCGTTTTAGAAGTGTTACTGTTTGCGTTATCCACAAAAGTAAAGGCTTTTAAACTTTGTATTTTTTTAATAAAGGTTGCCCCTACCGATACGTTTTTTGCAGGCATTTTAAAAGTATTTGCCGTTTGGGTTTTTCCATCTACCTTATAACTAGAAAAAGCGTACCCTGCGTTTGCACTATTAGTTAGCGTAACGGTATCGCCATAATAAGCAGTCGTAGTACTAATTGTTATAGAGCCACCCGTTATTGTAGATTTAGTAATTTTGTATAACTCTTTTACAAAAGTTACTTTTATAGTTACGGCTTTTTCTTCCATAACGAAAACGTAATCGCTAATAGATTGGTCGTTTACCATAATGGTATCTACTTTATAACCAGTGCTTGGGGTTGCCGTAATAGTAATTTCTTCGCCTTTACAAGCCGAAGTTTTACTTGTTTGAATAACTCCGTTTTCGGTTTCTAAAATAGTTATATCATAATAGGTTTTTACTATTTCTTGGCTAGAACTGCTAGAAACGTTTTGACTAGAAGAACTAGAATACGAACTTATAGACTCACTAATAGTCAAACTAGAACTATAAGAACTATTTTCTATGCTACTATCCACACTAGAATTATTAAAACTTGGCTCTTTACTGCTTGTAATAGTAGAACTGCTAGAAGAAATTTTTTCGGAACTACTAAAAGAACTACTAGGGCTATTACTAACAATAGTTTCGCTAGAAGTATTAATAGTATTTAAACTCGTATTGCTAGTAACACTACTCTTAGTATTATTGCTTTCTGCAACGCTAGCACTAGGCACAAAGTTGTTGTTTGGTGTTTCTTCTTTAGTGCAAGCATATAAACTAAGCACGCAAATAATTGCCAAAATAAAAATAAAAATCTTTTTCATATAATACCTTTTAAAATTTAAAACTTAAAAAATAAAAACAAGTTAAAATTATTAATAATTTTATTATATATTATTAAACTTTTGTTTTCAACCCCAAAAATAAAAAATATTTATTCTTTTTTAAAAAATTATTGTAAAAACGCATTAAATTTAAATTTTTTAAAAAATCAAACGTAAACACTTGCAAAAAATTTAAAAAAATGATATTATCTATAAGCAATTAAGTTTGCGACAACTTAAAAATGCTAAAATGCGTGGAGGCTTATCGAAGTGGTCATAACGAGGCGGTCTTGAAAACCGTTTGCCTTTGCGGGCACGGGGGTTCGAATCCCTCAGCCTCCGCCAAAAATAACCTAATCCGATTTTTTCGGGTTAGGTTTTTTTGTTGGTGTTTGAGAATTAAGAACAACCGTAGGGGGTTCGGACGGTCGGATTCGACCACACGGAGCACTGCCCTTTTATTTTGAGTGAAAAAGCTAGTTAAAGGAATAGTTGATACAAAAATCAAACTTAATGCGTAGTTATCCCTCAGCCTCCGCCCTATTCTAATTATATCAAGACAAGCACACGTCTCAGTGCCAAGTTTAAGTTTTAGTTAATTTTTATATTGTATGACATAGCCAAATGGGTTGTAATTATTTGAAATATATGTTATACTAATAATGCTAAACTAACTAAATAACAAAATTGGGTATCTCTTTTTCTATGGGATTTTATACCCTTTTTTGGCTTTACTTTTAGAATTTGATAAAAATGCAAATTCCACCTAGTAAAGTCAAGAGAGTATTTCTTGTTTTGTTATGGTTAGTTTAGCGACAATCGGAGTTTGCGTTTTTTGTGCGTCAACTTCGGTTGGCGCACTTTTTATTTTAAGGAGATTAACTAATGAAAAAAATTTTAACATTTGGTGTGTTTCTTATTATGTTGTTTTCTTTATCGGCTTGTTCTTCAACCGATTATTATGAAAACAGCGATATGATAGAAGTGTCTAATAGCAAACAAGAATATCTTAATGAAGTTAAACGAATGCAATCAGATATTTATAATATAATGAAGCAATCAATCTATGATAAGTTAGATGGCAGTATGTCATATTCATATGTTCAAAATTCAATGGATAATGCTGAAAGACAAATAAAAACAAGAATACCTACATTTGATATTTCATTGGATTTATCAAGCGGGACTATGTTTCCAAAGTGGATTTGTTCTGTTAGACTAAATGATGGGAACACATATCGATTAATGTATATTAGCGTAGATTTAAATTCTTCTTATCGCCATTCTCATAAATACATCGGAACTTACAATATAGGTTGAATCTAGGAGGAAAAATGGCTAAAAATTTGGTAATTAGTGGTGATTATAAAGGGGCTAGCGTTTCACTTGCGTGGTTTGGTGGTGTAAAAATAGGTGGAATAAAACTTGATAAATTAAACGTAGATAATTATGAAATAATTGATGAAAAAAGTAGAAAAAGTGCGACGAGTGCAGTAGGACGAGCCGCAGTTGGAAGTTTTTTATTAGGTCCTGTGGGATTACTTGCTGGTCTTTCTGCAAAAAGCAAAGGGACACATATCATTGCTATATATTTTAAAAATGGTATGAAAAGTCTTATAGAAGTAGATGATGATATAAAAAAGCAACTTGTTACAAGTCTATTTTAACAAGACCTTTATTTGTGTGGATTTGTTTTAAGGTTTATGATATAATATTATATAGTATAGTGACAGGAGTGAGAAAATGTGCGATAACGAAAAAATATCAAAAGAAATATTAAGAATTTGGGCAGAAAATATTCATAAAATAATTGTTGATTCATTCTCTTATTATGGATATTTGCAGGGTTTAAAAGATTATTTTGAAGAAAAAAAGAAAATGTCCATACCTTGTTTGGAGGTTATAAATCATCTAAAATATCTACTACAAACTTCAATTTGCTTGAATTTATCAAAATTGTTTT
>JAGAUH010000264.1 GCA_017620875.1 Clostridia bacterium | reverse complement strand
TATTGCTTATTGCAATAAACGGCGGATACGATACTACGAGTAAACTTCATATCGGTCCGCAAATGCCTATATTAGACGGCGAAAAATTAAACTACGAAGAAGTTAGGGCTCGTTACGATATTTATATCAATTGGCTAAGCAAACTTTACGTAAACACCATGAACGTAATTCATTACATGCACGATAAATACGCATACGAAAAAACGCAAATGGCACTACACGATACAAACGTGGGTAGATTTATGGCTTTTGGCGTTGCAGGTTTATCCGTTGTGGTAGACTCTTTAAGCGCTATTAAATACGCTAACGTAAAACCTATTAAAGATGAAAACGGTTTTATTGTAAACTTTGAAACGTCGGGGGAATTTCCTAAATATGGTAACGACGACGATAGGGTAGACGTGTTTGCTACGGAATTAACTAATAAAGTTATAACCGAACTAAGAAAAACGCCTACTTATAAAAACGCGGAACATACTTTATCGGTTTTAACTATTACTAGTAACGTAATGTATGGTAAAAATACTGGTGCTACGCCAGATGGTAGAGAGGCTTTTGCACCTTTTGCTCCGGGTGCTAACCCAATGCACAATAGAGAAGAAAACGGTGCGCTTGCATCTTTAAATTCCGTTGCAAAAATTAAGTATTCCGATTGTAGAGACGGAATATCTAATACTTTTTCTATTACACCGCAAGCACTTGGAAAATCAGAAGAAGAAAGAATTGACAACTTAGTTGCTATATTAGACGGATACTTTGCTAAAATGGCTCATCATATCAACGTAAACGTATTAAATAGAGAAACGCTTATTAAAGCGTACGAAAATCCGGAAGATTATCCTAACTTAACGATAAGAGTGTCTGGTTACGCGGTAAACTTTAATAAACTTTCTCGCGAACAACAAAGAGAAGTTATTTCTCGTACTTTCCACGAAAGTTTGTAATATGGAATTAAAAGGTAAAATACATTCTTTTCAGAGTTTGGGTACTGTTGATGGCCCTGGTGTTAGGTTTGTGGTTTTTATGCAAGGTTGTCCATTAAGGTGCGGTTGTTGTCATAATCCAGACACTTGGGATATAAACGGCGGAAAAGAGTATGCTTGTCAAGAGATTTTAGACAAAATTGTTAGATTTAAAGATTATTTTGGTCAAAAGGGTGGTGTTACCGTATCCGGTGGAGAACCGCTTTTACAAGCAAAGTTTGTTACTAAACTATTTAAAATTTGCAAAGATAACGGAATAAACACTTGTTTGGATACTTCGGGGTGCGTTTTAAACGACGAAGTTAAAGAGCTTTTAAATTATTGCGATACTTTGCTTTTAGACGTAAAATATACCCAAAATTCGCTTTATTTAAAGCACGTTGGTTGTAGCATAGATAAGGTGTTGAGTTTTTTAGAATACGCCAATTTAAAGCAAATTCCAACCGTTATAAGGCAAGTTATTATTCCAACTTTAAACGACAATGAGCAAAATATTTTATATTTAAAAGATTTACAAACTAAATTTTCTTGTGTGCACAAAATAGAGCTATTGCCATTTAAAAAGATATGTCAAGTTAAATACGATAACTTAAAACTTGATTTTGCTTTTAAAGATATTTCTACGCCATCTAACGAACAAATGCAAAAATTAAATAAATTATTATTGTAAAAATAGTAAAAATTACCAAATAAAAAACGCAAAAACAATTGAGTTTCTTGCGTTTTTTTGTTATAATACTATTAGAACAAATGTTCGATAGGTGGTTTTGTATGGAAAGATGTTATTTTTGTATCGATATGAAAAGTTTTTTTGCCTCTGTCGAGTGTGCAGAGCGGAGCTTAAATTCGTTAGATACAAATTTAGTAGTGGCGGATCCCGATAGGGGTGGTGGGGCAATTTGTCTTGCCGTTTCGCCAAAATTAAAGTCTTTAGGGGTAAAAAATAGGTGTAGATTGTTTGAAATTCCTAAAGATATAGATTGTATTATTGCAAAACCCCGCATGAAAAAATATATAGAATATACCGCAGATATTTACGAAATTTATTTAAAATATTTTTCTAAAGAAGATATTCACGTTTATTCTATCGACGAGTCTTTTATAGACGTAACCGATTATTTAAAATTGTATAAAATAAGACCAAAACAACTTGCTAAAAAACTCATAGAAGAAATCGCTGTAAAAAAAGGCGTACCTTCTACTTGTGGCATAGGTACAAATATGTTTTTGGCAAAAATCGCCTTAGATATCACGGCAAAAAATTCTACCGACCATATATCTTATTTAAATGAAGATATTTTTAAAGAATACGTTTGGCATCATAAGCCGATAACGGATATATGGCAAATTTCTAGGGGAACTGCAAAAAGACTTTTAAAATACGGAGTAACCGATTTAAAAGGCGTAACCGAAATGAAAGAAGAAATTTTGTATAAAGAATTTGGCATAAATGCAGAACTTTTAATAGATCACGCTTGGGGTAGGGAACCGTGTTTAATGGAAGATATAAAGGCGTATAAAGGTAAAAGTAGGTCAATTTCTAACTCTCAAATACTTTTTGAAGATTATAATTTTAACAATGCTCGTATCGTTTTTGAAGAAATGGTTCAGTCGCTTTGTTACGAAATGCTCAATAGAAACGTAATATCAAAATCCGCGTTTTTTTCCGTAGGATATTCTAAAGACGTTAAATCACCGGATGGTGGAGCGGTAAAACTAACGGAAGCTACAAACTTGTTTTCCGTAATAATAACTTCTATGTTAGATGCTTTTGATAAAAGCGTGTCTAAATTTTACCCTATAAGAAAAATAAGTATGGGGTTTTCTATTGCGGATTCTTCTTACGAAGGGTACGACGTTTTTATTGATATAGATAAACTTAATAAAGAAAAAGATACGGAAAAAGCCGTGCTAGAAATCAAGCAAAAATATGGCAAAAACGCAATGTTAAAAGGTATTAGTTATCAAGAAGGGGCAACAAGCAAATTAAGAAATAAATTGGTGGGAGGACACAACGGTGAATAGAGTGGATAGAGCAAAACAGTTTTTACCTTTTGATGCGTTAAAAGGTCTACAAGAAGAATTAAGGAAAAGAGAAGAAAAGTTTTTGTGGGAAGATAGGCGTATTTTATCCGAAGAAAGACTACAAGAATTAAACGATATTTTGCTTACTATAAACACAAACGACGCCGTGTTCGTAGAATATTATTCTTGCGGAAAATATCTAAAAATAAGTGGATATTGCAAAATTATTAAAAACATAAAACAATTAAAAATTGCAGATAATATAATCAATTTTGAAGATATTTATGATATATATAAAATAGGTTGTAAAAGGTAGGTGAAACATGAAAGAAGATAGATTTTTAAATCAAATCAATTTTTTATTAGAAATAGATAAAGAAAAAGATATATTAAGACAAACCCACACTACAAGTGGTAAAAGAGAAAACGAAGCCGAACACGCTT
>JAGAUH010000263.1 GCA_017620875.1 Clostridia bacterium | reverse complement strand
TTTATAGTACTAAAACAACGTATTTGATTTATATGATAGCAAGGCGGTTTGAGAGTTACGTAATTTTTTATAGTGCTAAAACATATAGCATACTCTAACGTTTTAGAAGATTGTTTGAGAGTTATGTAATTTTTTATAGTGCTAAAACTTCTATCTTTTGAAATAGCCTTTTAGCGACGTTTGAGAGTTACGTAATTTTTTATAGTATTAAAACTATTTTAAGTGGAGGGGTGGCATAAGTTTAAAAGTTGTGTTATACTATTTTTATGCAAAGAACAATTATTTTAAACGGACAAGAAATTGTTTATACTTTAAATATAAAAAAGGTAAAAAGGCTAAACCTTAGGGTAAAAAACGACGGGAGCGTTGTGGTTTCTGCAAATGCTAGTTGTAGCGTGCCTACAATAGAAAAATTTATTAGCGACCATGCGGATTTTGTGTTAAACGCAATAAAAAAATATAGTTCTATACCAAAGTTTAACTACAACGACGGCGACCAACTTTACGTTTTTGGCGAAAAGAAAACCTTAAAAATAATTAGTGGTAAAAATGGTATTAGTGTGCAAGGGGACAACGTGGTACTTTGCGTAGAAGACGAGCAAAATTTACCACTAAAGAAAAAGGGTATAGACGCTTTTTATAAGTATAAAACGCAAAAAGCAGTAGAGAGTATGCTACAAAGTGTGTATTTTGAGTTTAGGCAAATATATAACGTACCTATGCCTAATATAAAATATAAAAAACTAACCGCCGCTTGGGGCAATTGCAGAAAAACCACCGCGGAAGTACGTTTTAGCATATATTTATCCAAGGTGGATATGCAGTGTATAAAATACGTTATCGTGCACGAACTTGCCCACCTTATAGAAGCAAACCACTCTCAAAAATTTTATAACGTAGTGCAAAAAATTATGCCAAACTATAAACTTATAAGAAAAAGACTAAAAACTTATAATATATAACAAAAAGCCCTATGGAAAACTGCAATAGACATAGGGATTTTTAGAAACAATTAAAATTTTATAGTATTGCAGTTTTCAAGCGGTAAAAAAGAAAACAAGAACTTAGACGTGAAAATCTAAGTTCTTTTTCTTTGCTTAAAAATAGATATGGGTTTCCCATATGCTTAAAGTCAAAAGTGTGAGTTGTGGAACTTTTCTTTACCTGCTTCGATTTTACCCCATTTTGTGGCAGATTTTTGAATATCCTATTTTGAATCACAAACGAATATCGTGCGTGTTTCCATAGATAATAATTCCTTCATACATGTGAAATGGATGAATATTATAAGAAACTATACCTTCAAAAACTTTCTTTGTTTTAGGACTAATGCTAGCTAAAAAGGATTCATCCCCTTCATACGTTGTAATGTTATCTTGGATAAAATTACGAACGTCTATAATATTTAAATTGCTTCCATTTATATCTTTCATAATTCACCTCTTTATATCTGCGCAACCAATTTATTATACCACAGAATAATAATTTTTGAACAAAAAAATTATTTTTTTGTCGTTTTTACACCC
>JAGAUH010000029.1 GCA_017620875.1 Clostridia bacterium | reverse complement strand
TTTATATATACTCCTTTTTTATAACACGATATATTTTACAATAAAATACTTTCCCATTATTACCATTTTATTATACCACTTTATAAAATAAAAATATATACCAAAATTAGCACAAAAGTTATCAAAAACTGCACAACTAAGATTCTTACGTTTGCAAATGCAAACTTAGAAAAACTTATTTTATAAGACAAAAAACTCTCACGACTACCAACTTAGAGCGAGCAATAAAAACAGTTTTTACAAACTAAAAAAAATTTACGCCTACAAATATCGTAAGCGTAAATAAAAATTATTTTTAGTTTTATTAAAAATTTATTAACCAAAGTTTACGTTTTCTGCAATAGTGTTATCGCTAGTAAATCCGGTTACGTAACCACCCGTTGCAGTGTAAACGTTTTTCATGGTAGTTTCGTCGTTTACGGTCCAAACTTCTAATGGTAGGTTATTTGCCTTACATAAATCAACCCTATTAGTCGCTTCTGCAGAAGTATCTACACAACCGTAGTTAATATCTAAAAATACTTCGTTTTTACCGGTTTTTAAGGAGTTTGCGCTATTTATTACGTCTTGATTAATATCGCTATGTAAAAAGCCTAATCTTGCCCCAGGCGAAACGTCTCTAACGTAGGTTAAGCAATTTAAGTCGAAAGAAATCCAAGTAACGTTGTCTTCCATACCGTATCTTCTTACAAGAAGCGCCAACCTTTGAATTTGCGCTTTAGTACCATACTTCAACTCTAAATAAGGGTGAAGTTGTAGGTTTTTACATTGTATTAAAAATTCTTCTACGGTAGGCATTTGCTCGTTAGCATAAGTAGAACTTTTCCAAGAACCGAAATCGTACCCCCTAACGGTATTAAAGTTTACCGAGTTTATATTTCCCGTACCATCACTCGTTCTGTCGATAGAACCATCGTGAAGTAATACACCGTAACCGTCGCTAGTAAAGTTTATATCGCACTCTACTTTTGTAAAGCCTTTATATTTAGACACACTATAAGCGGCAATAGTATTTTCCGGCGCGGTAGAACTAAATCCACGGTGGTTTATAGATTGCATATCGCCGGGCTCTGTTGCAGAGTGAGTAACGTCGTCTTCGAAATTAACGATACCGCATTTACCTTCTATCTTAATATTATTATACAAGAAAGTTTTAATATCTACACCGCTAAACGAAGCGCCTGAAACGTATTTTACGTTTATTGCAATATAACAATCTCTACTAACCGTATAAGAAGTAATATTTGCAGGATCTTGCCAAGTAGTATCGTATAAAACAATTCTTTCGGTAGCCATTTCTAAAACTGACCAGTTATAAGTTGTACCACCGCTAAAGGTTATTACCGTACCCTTTTTAATTAAAGGAATAACCGCAATATGGCAACGAGTATCCCCTTCTCCAAATTGCCCGCTATAAGTTGTTAAACCATAAGTAGAATTATCTTGCATCATGCTAGAAGTAAAGGTTTTTTCGTTAGTGTTTATATTGTTATTAAAGTTAATAGCAACTTCTATACTATCTTTAAACAATTGCAAAATATCCGTTCCACTAAAAGAAGTAGTATTGTCTGCATATCTCATATTAACGGCGATATAACAATCTTGCGTAACCGTATAAGTTTTTATTGCAGTGGTATCTATCCATTTAGAATCTAATAGAATATTGTCACTATGATTAACCCCATCTAAAACGCCAAGATACTCTTTTAATTCTAAAACGGAGAAGAAATAACTAGTGCTACCTTTAAACTTTACCGTAGTACCCTTTTCCACTTTCATTGGGAAAGCCATCTGTACCCTAGTATTAGCAGGGTTAGAGAAACAATACGTTCCTAAGCCGTAAGTATTAATAGCCAAAGAACTATTTTTTAACACTTTTGTATTTGCACCATAATCTTCGTAAGTAACGGTTATACCACTAGTTCTACCAACTACTTGGAAAGATAGATTAGTGATGGTAGTAGTAAACTTGTAAATATTTAATAGAGTAACTTCGCTACTGCCAGGACTACTAATATATTGATATACCGTAACGGTATTACCTACTCTCGTACATCTAACGGTAATGCTAGCGTTTCTAAATAGTCTTAGTTCGGCAATTTGACTACCACCAAAACTAGTTGCTTTGCCCGTGGTTGCAGTTTTTAAATCTGCAACGCTTTTTACTGCGGAATTATCATAAGTAATTTTAGTAGCGTTTGGCCCTAATTCACCGTGCCAATCGTTTCTAAATATAACACGCTCTGAAGTGTTGCCCCACTCGTAAAATACCACGTATCCCGTACGCCAACAAGTATCTGCCCAACTAGAAAAATAATTTGCTTGCGTTTGATTATAAGAGAAAGTAAAATCGAAATCGCCCGTCCAATATTTATCCGGCGCATAGTGTTTATAACCGTCTACCAAAGTGCCATACACTTCGGAATCCTTTGCGTTATAAGTATAGCCGTCTGCAGTGATAACGTAAGAAAGACTTTCGAAAGAAAGGTCCGCGTCTTCTGCTTTAACACAAAAATCTAAACCCGTATTTAATAAAATACCATCCGTTAAGTTTACGTCGTATACGATTGAAACGGTTTGGTTTTTATAAGTTTTTCCTAGACTAACAATAGTTTGCGTTATTTGTAAACTACCACCTACTTGACCAACTTTTGTACCAACGATTTTATAAGTTACCAAACTATTACTAACGAATTCTGCAAACTTAGTTGTAGTAGCGTTACTATTATTACCTGCAAGTCCATAAAACATTTCGCCATAGTTGTTGCTAGCGGTGTAGTTAGACGGAGAAGATACAACGCCTATTGGGTTCGTACCTTGCCAAGTAAAACCATCTTGACGGATATGATTATAATATCCCAAATCGGTATATTTACCAATACCTAAAATACCCGTACGCCAACAAGTGCTAGAATATGCTAAATTTGTTTCGTCTATAATAGCGTTTTGATAATAACTAAACGTTAAAATAAAGTCGCCCGTTACTCCGTTAGCAATTTCTATCACTTTACTATTAACTAAACTATCATTTGCGGTATTTATAACGCTAGCAGAATCGTTTGCATCTGCAATTTTACCAATATAAGTCCAATTAGCCTTTAAAGTTATCGTTGCGTTATTCGTTGCGGTTAGGTTTTTAAAGTAAACGTCTGCCGTCCAATAAGCGCTTCCGTTATAATCTAAGTCAGAAGTGTTTTTTTGATAGCAACGACTAAGTTCGCTTAATACTTTTGCGTCTTGCGTTGCAGAATTGCCGTATAACGCCGTATCTACGTTTACGTTTGCAACTTGCCAACCTGCAAATTTATAACCGCTTTTTGTTGGACTAGAAACCGTAAACGCTTTATCGTAAGTGGCGGTTGTTGGGTTTGTAGTTCCCTTTGTTCCGCCGTTATAATCGTAACTAATATTATAAGTTATCGCGCTATACTTTACCGTAACGTTTAAGTCAGAATCGTCCATAGTTCCACTAACAACGGCTTTATCTGCAACGTAACCTACAACCGTAGGGCTCGTAACCGAATAGGTATCGCCGTAGTTTACCCTTTGAGTACGTTCTTGTACGCTTGCGCCCGTATAAGTAATAGTTAGTTTATAAGAGTTTACCGTGTAGTACACCGAAACGTTTATATCGCTATTTTCCATTACTCCACTAACCACTTTAGCATCTGCGGTGTACCCTTTTACTTCGGGGCTAGTAACCGAATAAGTTTCGCCAACGGCGTAAGACTTAGAATAATAAGAAGGCGTATTTACCCCCGCGCCAGAATAAGATATGTTTAAATAATGATAAGTAACCGCGCTAGAAGAACTACTAGAAGTGCTAGAA
>JAGAUH010000003.1 GCA_017620875.1 Clostridia bacterium | reverse complement strand
GGTTATGGAAGAAGAAGTTGTTATTGAACAAAAAGAGCAAGAACAACAAGAAATATTGCTAGAGCCAAACAATGCGGAAGATACGCTACTAGTAGATACCGCCGAAACTTTGCCTGTAGAAATAACTTCTGCAGAGCCCGTTTTGCCACCGTCTAAAGAAATGGTTAGTATGCGACTAAATAGAGCGGGTAGAATTTTGGCAAATATTTCTATCGCTTGCGGAATATTGTGCATAGCGTTGCTTGTCGGTTTAGCCCTTAGCGGATTGCTTGCAATTTTCGTGTTTTTACTTTCTTTTTGTATCGTTATAATTTTAACGGTTTTTACTTTAGGTACCGTATACGTTTGGGGAAAAAGTATAATAGATTTCTTTTGGGGAATAGTTACAAATTTTGGCAATTTCGATTTTGGAAAAATTGCCGAAATAGTTTTAAAAACGGTTCCTTACTTGGCGTATATAGGGGTTGCTAGTGGAATATTAGCGTTAGGCTTTATAATAGCAAGTAGAAAAAGGGCAGTTGTTAAAATAGTTTTGGTTAGTATATTTTTAGTCGTTAGTATCGCGGTTATCGTGTTAAAGATACTAGGTAGGGGGATGTATGCGTAATATAGAGTTTATAGTAAACGGAAAGCATAAAAGCCTAAGCAATTTTTACGTAAACGGTAAAAAAATGACCTTGGTAGATCGCCCAGACGGAATGCGTAGTGCCTTTGCCCAAGTAGACGGGGATAAAGCCGACTGCGTAATTTATAAAACACACGAATACGGCGGAAAACTTTGGTGGCTATTTAATATTTTATATTATATCATTAGTATTTTTGGTATATTTGATATCAAGCAAGACAAATCTTGTAGCGTGGTAGATTGTAGGTTTAGGCTAAATTTAACTCAAGATACTACCAAGGCGTATATTAGCATTTGCGACGTTAAAGAAGATAAGTTTGCAATAATAGATACCATTGCCGAAATAGAAGAATTTTCTAACAAAAAGTATATCGATTATATCGGCGTTAAAAGAAGAAATATTTTAAAATGGATAAAAATAGCAATATTTTTAGGTTGCCTTATTGCAGGTATAGCAGTTTTGATTGCTAAATTAGGTTAATAATTTTTGCCCTTGCTTTTGCAAGGGCTTTTTTATTTAAGTTTTTATATCAAATACTAATTGTGGCAAATTGTGGTTTAAAAAGTTTAAGGGTTGGCAATAATGCTTTTTAGGAGGCATTTATGAAAAAAATTAACCCATTTTTACAAGACGCAACAAAAATAGAGTGCTACGAAGATTGGTCTAAACTTTCTTTAGAGCCCTATAACCCCAAAACTACTAGTCCTTTTACAAAGGTTAGGCTAATACTTTTAAACGGAACGGAGTTTGAGGCAAATTGGCACTCTCACAACTTTTCTAGGCATTGTTTAGACAACGAACTTAGGCGAGAACTAGCACTTATAAGAAGGCGAGAACAACAGCAACAAAAAATATTGGCGAGTTTAAAACCTATAGAAGAAACCGTTTTACAACACACTATGGGCTACGAGCAGTTGGCGGTAGAACTAACCGCGATACTTGCCCAACACGTAAAAGATAAAAACGTTAAAAAGGCGTTAGATTTTGCCCTTTTAGAAGATTTTGACCACGTTTATAGATACGCAAACTTATTAGAAATGGACGAAGGGATAAAGGCGGAAGATTTGCTTGGCGAGTACACCGAAATTATGCCTGCAAGACCAACTATATCGGAGCATAGATATCCCGCAGACGAAATTAAAAACTATATTAATTCTCAAACGGCAGACTTGTTTACTAAACTAACGGTAAATATAATAACCGCCGCCGAACAACAAACTATGAACTTTTATATGAATCAAGCAAACTTTTATAAAAACGAACTTGGTAGAAAACTCTATACCGAAATTGCTATGATAGAAGAACAACACGTTAGTCAATACGGCAGTTTGTTAGATCCTAGCGCAACTATGTTAGAGTGTCAACTTATGCACGAATACGTAGAGTGTTATTTGTATTATAGTTGCTATCAGGACGAGAGCGACAAAAGGATAAAAGAACTTTATTATAAGTTTTATTTAGAAGAATGCGGGCACTTGCAAAGGGTTGCTAAACTATTAAAAAAATATCAAGATATTTCTTGGGAGAGTTTATTTCCTAACGGGGCGGACTTTCCGGAACTATTAAAGTTTGGGCAAAACAAAGAGTATATCCGCAAAGTGCTAAAAGAAACGGGGGACTCTACCGCCCAACAAGAAGGATACGTAAAAGTAAAAGATTTACCACAAGATAGCAAGTTTTTTAAGTACAACAAGGGCGTTAACAAGCATATAGACCAAGTTGCAAGCCACTCCGTTATAGAAAAACACATTTTAGAGTGCGGGCAAGACTACCGCAACGAAGATAAAGAAAACCCAATAAAAGAACTACGAGACAGAAAAAAAGACAACACGTCTTTCGCTAGATAAATAAAAACTCCGCTAGGAAAATCCTATCGGAGTTTTTTACTACTAAAAAATTAACAATTTTTAAATTTGTTATCCTTTATTTAATATAAATATTGTTTTTTAAAAATATTTGTGGTAAAATATTATAGCCAAACAAGTTTATATTTTATTAGTAGTGGGTATAGTTTAGGTAGAATTATACTTCTAATCGTTATTTATTTTCCACTACGGGATATAAATTTGTTTGGCGACGGCGAGAAGAGTATATTCTATAGACGCTTTTCTTGCAAAAGGGGAGCGTCTTTTTGTTTATTATACAACAAAATCTTTTGTAAATCTAGGCAATTCAACCATTTGTTTAGTTAATTCAACTACTTGTTGATTTACGGACGTAAACGTTTTGTTTATAATAGAGTTGATGCTACTAGCACGAAAAAAATTTTTAAGGAGGTCTTTATGATAGGAGAAAATATCAAAAGATTAAGGACAGAAAAAGGAATGACACAAAAAGAGTTGGCAGACAAATTGTTTGTTACGGCTCAAGCGGTATCGAGATGGGAAAACGGAGAAGTAGAACCATCGGTAAGTACTATTTCGGAAATTGCTAAAATATTTGGCGTTTCTACAGACGAAATGCTTGGGGTAGATGCGGTTAAGGCAGAACCAAAAGTTATTGTAGAAAAAGAAGTGGTATATAAAGATGCGCCTAAACAACCCGTTGCTATGTGTAGTAAATGCAAAAGTTTTATTTACGATAACGCGGGCGTTTATAAACAAGTAGAAGGCAACGAAACTGTTACTTTATGTAAAAAGTGTCACGAAGAAAAGAAAGCAGAACAAAAAAGAAAAGAGACGGAAAAATTAGGTTCTGCTAAAAAAAGAAGGATACATTCTTTCGTTTGGGGAAGTATAGGTTTTACCGCATTTTTAATTGCAGGTATTGTTTTAGGCGATATGTTTATTGCTTTAGGCGCGGTTGCGGGAGTTTTAGCGTTTACTTATATTTCTTGTATGATATTAAAAAATACCTTTATACCAGATTTAACCGAAACTATTTGTAATTGGGGTTGGGTAAGATTTCCTGGACTAATATTCGAACTTAGTTTAGACGGTATTATTTGGTTATTAACCGTTAAACTTGCATTTTGGATTATCGGTTTTGTGTTGGCTGCTGCGTTTACGGTTTTAGCGGTTGTAATAGGCTCTGTTTTATCGTTATTTACATATCCGTATGCAATAGTAAAAAGTTTTCGTAAACCGTTAGAATTTGACGAGTTTTAATATATAAAAAAATAAAGGAGAAAGATAATGAAAGGGGTTAAGATTTTTTTAGTTTGTTTGCTTTTGGCAAGTTTTACTCTAGTTGGTTGCGGAGATAAGGGTGGCTCTAATATGCCAACAACTTCTTCGGCAAGTAGTCAATCTAGTTTTGTATCGAGTGATTCTAGCAAAGAAAGTTTAGAGCAAAGTAGTACTAATAGCAGTAAAGAAAGTTCTTACGTAAGTAGTTCTAGCAAGTTGCAAGAATATACTATTAATTTTGAAACGAAAGGTGGAACGGCGATTAGTCCTATTACTAAAACGGAAGGTTCTTTAATAAATAAGCCTGTAGATCCCGTTTTAGATGGTTGCAATTTTGTTGCTTGGTGTACGGACGAAGATTTAACAAATGCAGTTAGTTGGCCTATTACTCTAAGTGGAAATATGACTTTATATGCAAAATATGACACCAAAGTAGATATAAAAGGGTTATTGGCAGAACTTTTACAAGGTTACAACGTTAGTCCTTTAAGTTATATTCCAGAAACAATGCAAGCAAATTTTGCAGATAACTTAGTTGATAAGAGCAAGGTTGTTACAGATTATACTACAAATTTTGTAAACGTAAATAATATATATATGGGTGGCTTTGGCGAACAATGGAATATGGTTTTGGATAATTTAGAACAAAGTCAACTATTTTATGGTTCTTTAAACATAATAGAGGGTATTGCTACAACCACAGTTGCCGGTTTTAATAATTACATAGATAAAAACCCTGCAAGCACTGCAAATTATTCTACTAAAGCGGGAGATTATAACGTTACTATAGATTTTGATGGTCAAAAAATTAGTTACGTGGTAGATTATTCTATTAGCGCAGTTGCCGCTCAAATTTCTATGAGTATGGATATAACTAGCAAGGATAAAGAAGTAAGAATACAACTTAGCGATGCAAATGCTTTAAAATACGTTATAACAGAAAACTCTTATGAGTTTGGTATAAGATACGGCGGAGTAAGAAGGGCATTTTTCTCTATATCAAGAGATGACAAAGGCAACGTAGAAGGACATATTAACGAATACTTATCCGTAAATGAAACAGAAGTAACTAATAGTGCTGCAGACTTTTATATTGGCGAAGATTACGTAACCTGCGTTGGTAGTAAGGCGGGTGGCTTGGTTGGTTTTACAGGAACTATTTGTGAAGTTTATAATGCTAAAACAGGTAAAATGCTTGGTTACGAAGTAAGAGAAACTTTATAAAGCGTACAAAACAATACTTTATGGTTTAACCTTAGTGACGTAAGCGGAATTACTAACGTAAAAACTGACGCCGAAGAAGAAATTTATTTAAACAATTCTTCTACCGCATTAGTTCCTAAAACCGATGGTGGGTTGATAATAACCAATCCTAAAGCAAAATCTAGAAGATACGATATAGAATTTAGAACACAATATTTTTATAGTTATGATGCAAGTAGTCAAAAATATGAAAAAATTGCCGTTAGCGTACCTATGTTATTCGTTCAAGAAGAATATTTAGAAACTGTCAGTCAAGATATTAAAGAAACAAATAGTTATTTAGACGTTAGCGTAAATATTAATTCTACTTATCTAGAAAAAATAACAACCGATTATGGCACTTTAGTAGACTTGTTTTTAGAAAATTTAAAAACTTACAAAACTATAGACGATATATTAGCGTTTATTGGGACAAAAACTATTTTTGAATAATTGTAAAAAATGATTATAATGCACTCTAAAAGTTTAACTTTTGGGTGCATTTATTATTTTATAAT
>JAGAUH010000262.1 GCA_017620875.1 Clostridia bacterium | reverse complement strand
GTTGTTGTAGGATGTCTTTTAGTTTTTTTTATTTTTACGATATCAGAGTCGTATACTGTATATAAAGACGTAATGAATAAAGAAACCATATCATTTGTAGGGGTTTATGTTTCGGAAGATGCGAGTATATATAATTCGCCTCTTGGTTCTGTTTTTAGATATTTTGACATAGATAACGATGGCAAAGATGACGTTTATTTTTTAGATACGTTTTTGAATACTGGCAAATACAAACCTCAAAAAGGCAAGAAATATCATGTAGTTGTATACAAATATTCTCATACAATTTATTCTTTAGAGTTGGTAGAATAATTTTTATTAGCATAATAACCAGTGGATTTTATTGTAAAAATAGTAACGAATAAAAAAAGTGAGTTTGGCTTTATCCGAACTCACTTTTTTTTTAAATTGTTATTTTTTTTCTTACACGCGGTAAGAAACCTTTTTTAAAGTTAATGCTTTTGCGGGGAGCGTTTTGCTTAAATAATTTCTGTCCCCCGTGGTTAGTGCTAATGATATGTTTTCTAGCGGTATTCTACCATCTGCAACGGCAAGTAGACTGCCTGCAATTATGCGGACCATATTGTATAAAAATCCGCTACCCGTTATGGATAAAGTTAGGTCTTGTCCTTTTTTTACAACTCTTATATCGTAAATAGTTCTAACGGTGGTAACTTTACTGCTACCCGTTGCCGAAAAAGCCTTAAAATCGTGTTCGCCCAAAAGTAAACTTGCCGCTTGTTTCATTTTGTTTATATCGGTAGGGTAAACCATAAGGGCGTACCTTTCTTTTAAAGGGTTTTCTACGGTAGAGAGATAAAAATTATACTCGTAAGTCTTTTTTTTAGCGCTGCTCCTTGCGTTAAAACTATTCGGCACTTTTTTAGTGCTTAAAACTTTTACGTCGGGTGGGAGTAGTGGGTTTATCGCCCTATAAATTTTTTGTGGTGGAATAGTGGTGTCTACCGAAAAAGAAAAGGTTTGACCTTGCGCGTGTACGCCGGTATCCGTTCTGCCACTGCCCGTAATTTTTATAGTTGTTTTAAATAGTTGTGATAAAGCATTTTCTAATACGCCTGAACGGTGCGTTTGTCGGGTTGAACTTGCCAACCGAAAAAATCTGTTCCGTCATAGGCTACTACAGCGCAAATTTTCATACTTTACCTACAAAAATATTTAGTAATATTATTCCCGTTATGGCAAGGGCGAATATAATTATAGAAACTATATCTCTTAGTCCAAAGCCAAGGATTTTATATTTAGTTCTGTTTTTGCCGGTGTAACACCTTGCATCCATAGCGTCGCCAAGTTGGTCGGCAACGTTAAAAGAACCTATTAGTAAGGGTATTAAAACCGGAACTAACGCTTTTATTTTGTTAATAAAGTTTCCGCTATCTAACTTAGAGCCCCTTGCTTTTTGCGCCGACATAATAGTTTGCGTTTTTTCCGTTAAAGTAGGGATAAAACGTAAAGCAATGCTCATAATTAGCGCTAAGGTATGCACGGGTATTTTTATTAGTTTAAGCGGATATAAAAGTATCTCTAATCCGTCGGTTAATTCTATTGGGGAAGTGGTTAGCGTTAGCAGTCCGCTTGCTAGCGCAATAATAATTAGTCTACACGCTAAAAAGCTCGCGTCTACTATAACCCCACGAGATATTTTAATAAACCAAAAGTTTATCCAAATAGGGTCGGTTTCGCCTTTTCTTGCGCCGAAAAATAGGTTTATTAGGGCGGTTATTATAACCAAAAATAAAATTGCTTTTAAACTAGATAGTACGCTTTTAATAGGAACTTTTGATACTAAAGTAATAACTAGCAACAATAAAAATAAAAAGCCAAAGCCCCAAAAGTTGCTTATGCCCCAAAATGCTACAATTATAAAGCCGATAAAAACTAAAAGTTTTAAACAAGGGTTTAACCTGTGGATAGGGGAAGATATAGGATAATACTGACCTAAAGAAACGTCTTTACTCATTAGCATATCCCCCTTGTAATACTATCTATAAACCCTTCGCTAGTAAGGTCGCAATTTATATTTATGCCATATTCTTTTAAGCCTTGTACTAAATAGGATACTAGCGGAATATCTAACCTTAAATCTTTTAGTTCTTCTACCTTAGAAAATACTTCTTGCGGTTTGCCGTCTAGTGCGATTTTGCCGTTATCAAAGGCGATAACTCTGCTACAAGACTGACAAATTTCGTCCATATCGTGGGATATTAATATTATAGTTTTGCAAACTTTTCCAAATAGGTTTTTAAGTAGGTTAATAAGTTCTACTTTGCCTTGTGGGTCTAAGCCTGCAAGCGGTTCGTCTAAAATTAAAATTTGCGGTGTGGTTACTATTACGCCTGCAATTGCAACCCTACGCTTTTGTCCGCCACTTAGTTCGAAAGGGGATTTTTCTTTTATTTCTTCGTAGTTTAGTCCCACCCTTTGTATAGCAACGGAAACCATTTCTTCTATTTGCTTTTTAGTAGTCTTTGGCATAAAGTTTTTTACCCCGAAAGAAACGTCGAAATAAACGGTTTCGCCAAAGAGTTGATTTTCGGGATATTGGAACACCATACCAACGTTTTTACGCAAGTCGCAAAGGCTTTGTTTTAGCGCCTTTTTTTCTTTGCGTTTTTTAGGTGATAAGTTTAGCCCGTTTACTTGTAAAGAGCCCGTATCTACTTCGATAAGTCGGTTTATATGTTGAATAAAGGTACTTTTTCCGCTACCCGTATGCCCGATAACCCCTATAAATTCGCCTTGCTTAATATCTAAATTTATATCCTTTAACGCGTCGTGAGAAAACTTGGTTTTTTTGTTGTAAGTATAACTTAAATCTTGGCAAGAAATAACCGTTTCGCCAACGGAAACAGAATTGGCAAAGCAAGAGATTTGTTGGTTATATTCGCCTTTTTCTAAAATGCTTGCAAGGCTTAAAAGTAAGTCTTGTTTTTTAATGGATACTTGGCAATTTATTCCCCTAGAGTTTAGTTGTTTACTTAGTATCATTGGTCTAGGGAAGGTTAGTCCCGCCGAAAGCAAAGTTTTTTCGTCGTTAAAAATTTCGGTAGGAGTACCGCAATTTAAAATTTTACCTTGCTTTAAAACTACTATTTTATCAGAGTCTACCGCTTCGTCCATGTAGTGAGTTATAAGTATAACGGTAATGTTTTCTTCTTCGTTTAGTTTATGGGCGATATTTAAAACTTCTTTTATGACTTTTGGATCTAGCATAGAAGTGGATTAGTCTAAAATAATAAGTTGTGGTTTCATAGCGAGTATTCCCGCTATTGCAATGCGTTGTTTTTGTCCGCCGGATAGGTTAGAAAAGGCAACTTTTCTATAATCTTCCATTTCGGTAATTTTTAGGGCAAAATCTATACGCTCTTTTATTTCTTCTCTAGGTAGACCTAAATTTTCCGGACCAAAGGCAACGTCGTCTTCTACGATAGTGGCAACGGCTTGGTTGTCGGGGTTTTGAAATACCATACCTGCAGTTTTTCTTATTTGCGGAAGATTTTTTTTATCTTGGGTAGAAAGTCCGTTTATATAAACTTCTCCGCTAGAAGGAATAAGTAGTCCGTTAATAAGTTTTGCAAGCGTACTCTTACCCGAACCGTTGTGTCCGAGTATAGTAACAAATTCGCCCTTTTCGACTATTAAATTTAAATTGTCAATGGCTTTTTGACTTGAGTTGTTATAGAAAAAACTCGTATTTTTAAATTCAACAATGCTCATACTACCTATTATAGCAAACTTTATAAAATTTTGCAAAACTATTTTGATATTTGTCTAATTAAAATTATTTTTTTAATTTTCACTCCGCAAAACCACAAAAAAGATTGAAAATTTAGTTTTTATGTGGTAAAATAGTTTTTAGTAAATATTTTTTATCTTGAAATAGTATATTATAAATAGTCTCGTTTTAAAGGGGAAACGAGAAATATGGAGAATTTATGAAAAAATCGACTAAAACAATTATTTTTGCCATTATTTTTATAGTGGTGGCAGTTTTACTAGTTTCGTTTTTCGTGGGCAACTCTGCCGACGAAGTAAAAACTAGTACTTTTAAACAAAAAATGGGTGTGGTTTACTCTTACGAAATTTCCGACGAGAGCATAACGCTAGACGCTAGCAAACAAGACACTCAAAAAGTTATCGTAATTGACGGTTATTACGTTGTAGTGGCTAAAGATTACGAATTAAACGATGACGAACAAGTTATAGAAGTTGGCAACCTTAAATACTTGGTTTCGGCAAAAAACGCCGTAATTAAAACCGTAGAAATAGACGGATATACTTTAAAGGGTTTTAACTCTAGAGGTAAGGCAATTTATAAAACTAGTTTTGGTAGAGAAGATAATTTTGTAGACTTGTTAGACGCGTTAGTTGGTAGCGAAGTTATAAGCAACTACAACTATTTAGATCCAAATAGAAACTCTTTTTGGTCTTCTTTAATAATGCCTGGGCTTATGCTTGTGGTTGGCGTTGTAATATTTTTCGTGCTTATGCGCCAAATGGGCGGTGGCGGAAAAGGTATTAACGACTTTGGAAAATCTAAGGCAAGGGCTACCGAGCATATAAAAATTAGATTTACCGACGTTGCCGGCGCAGAAGAAGAAAAAGAAGAATT
>JAGAUH010000261.1 GCA_017620875.1 Clostridia bacterium | reverse complement strand
GGTATATTTGTGTTTAATAAAAAAGACGTTAAATAAAATTTGCAACTTTTATAAACCTTTTATAAAAATTATATAGTTTAAAGATAACAAAAATTTAACAAAACAAACTACACCCCAAAAGTTAAAAAACTTTTGGGGTGTAGTGCAGTAATTACAATATGACAAATAGGTGTTAAAAAAAGTTTAAAAGCCTAAAACTAAACGTTAGGCTCTTGTAAAAGGATAAATTTATTTTTTTTAAATTTTATTATTTTTTCTTTTTGTAGTTTACTTAGTTCTCGGCTTAAACTTGCCCTATCCACGCAAAGGTAGTCTGCCATTTCTTGCCTGTCGTAGGGAAGTATTGCAACGGAATTTACTGCGTAACTAGATATTAAAGAAAGTATTTTTTCTCTTGTGGTGCGGTGAGATAAATTTCTTATTTTATCTAGTAAAATAACGTTTCTTTTAGCGAGTATTTTAATTAGGTTTACTTGTACCTTTTGATGTGTTATGCAACTTTTTTTACAAGGCGTAATTAGGGCGTTGCTATCTATTAGTATAACGCTAGTATCCACGCTTGCCTCTACCGAAACGGGTAGTTCGCTATTAAAAGAGTACGCATATCCCGCACCAAAAAGGTTGTTTTCGGTAACGGTAGAAAGTATATCTCGCCTTCCCCAATAGTCAATTCTATAAACGGATAACATACCGCTAGTAACAAGGGCAACTTTATCTATATTTTTGTTTTGGCTAAAAAGTTCTTGTCCTTTTTTTAAACTAAGTTCTTTTGCCTTTATGCAGTTTAAAAATTCCGAAATTTCTTCGGCGGTTAGTCCGTTAAATAAAATAAAACTTTGTAAATCTTTCATAATTTTAAATTTTGTTGCAAATGCAACGCCTTTTTTGTTTTTATTGTAATATAATTAAATAAAAAAGTCAATATTTTTTATAAAGGAGTTATTATGAAAAAAGTTTTATCTTTACTAATATGTATAATGCTTGCTTTTGCAAGTTTTTCTTTTGTTGGTTGTGGTGGTACAAACGCAAAATACACCATAGCAACGCCAGACGGAGCGCCAACAATGGCTGTAAGTTACCTTTTAAAAGGGAAATCTAACGTTTATAGTGGTAATATCATAAGCGGGGCAGACGTTGCTGCTACGCTAACCAAAGGCGAAATAGATTTTGTAGTTGCACCTACCAACGCCGGTATGAAAGTTTCTATGCTAAAGGGCAAATATAAAATTATTGCAACAACTAGTTGGGGTAACTTATATTTAGTGGGGACAACCAATATTAAAACTTTAGAAGAATCTTCTTCTGCTCAAGAGTTTTTAAATCAATTTAGTGGTGCTAGTGTAGATAGCATAGGAACTAACCAAGTACCAGACGTTAGTTTTAAGCATTTATTAAGTCTTGCTAGCGTAAATTGTACGCTAAACGCTAGTACCGATGCTACGGTTATTATGGCAAGTTTAAAAACGGTACGAGTAGTTATGGTTTACTTGGCGAACCTGCGGTAACGGGTGCTTTAAATAACGTTAGCGGTTTAAAAAGGCTTGCATCTATTTCAGAATTGTGGCTAGAATTAGTCGGTACAGATTTTCCACAAGCAAGCGTTTTTGCAAAAGCAACTTTAACTAATGCCGAAATAGAAGATTTTTTATTCGATTTAAAACATAGCATTAAATATTTAAACGCTAGTTCTGACAACGCTTTAGAACTAGGAAATTATATGCAAAATAGGGGAGATAGCACTTTAAAGGGTGCGTTAGTAAAAGCAAGTTATTTAAAAATGAATCAAAAATTTGTTAGAGCAAAAGATTGCAAACAAGATATTATCAACTTTATACAAGTTTTAGGTGTAAGTTATAACGAAGAAACAAATAGCGGAGTTTTTTATGAAGGCTAAAAAGAACTTTTGGGATAAAAACAAATATTTTTTAATTTCGGTTAGTTTTGTTTTAACGCTTTTTGCGTTATGGGAACTTTTTGCCGTAATATTTAAAGTGGATAGTTTTGTTTTGCCCAAATTTTCTGCCGTTTTAAAAGAGTTTTTTTTGTTGTTTAAAAATAGTGCGTTTTATAGGCAATTACTCGGTACTTTATCGCGTGTTTTAATTGCTTTATCTTTGGCTATATTATTTGGCGTATTTTTGGGCATTTGTTCGGCTAATCGATATATAAGGGCATGTTTAAGACCTGTTGTGGCTACTATAAAGAGTATTCCCGTTATGGCTATAACGCTAATAATACTAATAAATTTTGATAAAAATAGCGCTCCTTTTGTAATAGGATTTTTAATGGCTTTTCCTATAATGTATAACGCTACGGTTTTGGGGATAGATAGTATCGATAAAGAACTTGTAGAAATATCAAAGGTTTATTCTGTAAGTGTTAAAAACAAAGTATTTAAAATTTGGATTCCGCTTATGTTACCAAGTGTTTTTTCCGGTGTGGAAACAAGTGGCGGTATGTGTGTAAAAGCCGTAATTAGTGCGGAAATACTTTGTTATACTATAAATTCGCTTGGTTTAGCAATGCACGTTGCAAAAAGCAGTTTAGAGCCTAAAGACGTGGCAATTTTGTTTGCTTATTGCCTAGTTGCAATTTTATTATCTTTAGCAATAGAGTTTATTGTAAAACTAATTTCTAAACCGTTACTTAGTTGGAAATAAATTTTATATATAAAACTATAAATTAAAGAAAGAATAAGGCAAAACGGCTTTGTTCTTTCTTTTTTATATAAAACAAATTAAGTCATTCTCACGCAACGCGTGGGAATCTTTATATAGTTGCCAAATGGCAAAGATACCCGTGCAAGCACGAGTATGACAACAAGGATATTAAAAATATTAATATAATTAAGATACCCGCAAAGCGAGTATGACAAAAGTATTTACCTTTAAAGCTATTCTTACGCAGTAGGAATTTTTTTTAATATTGTGTCATTCTCACGGCAAGGCGTGGGAATCTTTTTTAAAGCACGCGATAGTTGGGTAGACGTTTAATAAATTTTGTTTGTAAAAACAATAAAGCAAAGTTTTTAAACAAAAAATAAAATAAAAAAATAAAAAACCTTTGACATTGCTATTTTTTTGTGTTATTATAGATAGGCTAAATCAATAAAGGGTAGCGGTGCTATCTCGATAAACCCTTTATCTTATCAATTAAATAATAAAGTTTTATACTTTAGATATTTGGAGAAATACCCAAGTGGCTGAAGGGGCTCCCCTGCTAAGGGAGTAGTACGGTAACACGTAGCCCGGGTTCAAATCCCGGTTTCTCCGCCATAAAAATAAGACACCTAAATGGTGTCTTTTTTTTATGAGAAATAAAGTTATAAATCGGGATTTGATGGGGGAGCAAAATTGCAGATGCAATTTTCTTTGCTTAAAAAAGGATAAAAAAAGAGGGAGAGGGAATTAGCAAAGTTGACAATTAAAAATTGTCAAGCGGGGCGGCGAGCAAAACGCCAAATCCCGGTTTCTCCGCCAAAACAAACCTAAAACGATTTTTTCGTTTTAGGTTATTTTTTATCTAAAACATTAAAATTTGTGTCACTGACTAAAAAACAAGATAAAAGTTATGTTAAAATAAAATTAAGGGGAAACTATTTATTTTTTTAAAGGAAGGTGATACAATATATTTAGAAATTTTATAGAAAAAGATGGTCAAATTGTAGATAAT
>JAGAUH010000260.1 GCA_017620875.1 Clostridia bacterium | reverse complement strand
TTTCGCCTTGCTCCGTATAAGAATCTTTAACGGCAAGCGGTTTTCTACCGCGATTACTCCTTTCTACAATTTCTTCTCCGTTTTGAACGAGTAAAATTTCGTCTATAAGGGTTTGTTTAGATTTTTGCCCCGGAGCACCGTTAAAATTGGTCCTGTACAAATCTCTTAAAGTGTGTATGCTATAACCTTGCAACTCGTCTAAAGTATAAATTTTTTTAACCGTCAATTTTCCACCTCTAACAAATATATTTTAGTTTCTTTTTGTTGTAAATCTTTACTAGTAATATCTATTTTACTTTTATAGCGACTTATGCTTAAATTTGCATTATTTAAAAAATTGTCTACCGTGTCTATATCTACCGTGCTACCCAAAACGCTATAATGCATTGGTATAACTATTTTTGGTTTTATTTTATTTATTAAACTAATAGCCTCGGCGTAGTTTATGGTATAATTGCCACCGATTGGGCAAAGCAAAATATCTGCGTTGCTAATTAAATTTAGTTTGTCTTTATCTTGCAAATCTTCCCCCAAGTCCCCTAGGTGAACGACTTTTAATTCTTCTAACAAAACTAAAATGCTATTATTTCCCCTTAAACTACCGTTGTTTTTATCGTGAAAAGTATCTACTAAGGTAAAATTTACTTTGTTATCTAACGCCTTTGCCCCTTTAACTATATTATAGTTATTGTGGTCGTAATGGTTGTGAGAACAAAAATAATAATCTGCCGAAACGTTTGGCTCTTTTAACCCTATATTAGAAAACGGATCTAGACAAATAGAAAACTTGCTTGTTTCTATTAAAAAACAAGAGTGTCCAAAATATTGTATTTTCATAATTAACCTATATTTTTTTATTTAATAAATAATCTACTTCTTTTTTAAACTTTTGCAATTCGCCCTCTAAATTGTAACTATAAAATTTTCCGTTAGCAAAAATAAAGTGGTCGAATAAATTTACGCCTGCAACGTTTAATAAAATTGCAAAACGCCTTGTAACGTCGTCATCTTCTTTACTAGGTTGTAAACTTCCGCTTAAATGATTATGCGCTATTATTATAGAAGTTGGTTTATGTATTAAAATTAGTCGATTTAGTTCTTGCAAATCTAAATTGACGTAATCTCTACTATTAGAAGATAATATCGTTTTACCAATTACTTCGTTATCTTGGTTTAAATAAAGCAAAATAAAAAGTTCTTTAATAACGTTATCAAATAACG
Source organism: Clostridia bacterium (assembly GCA_017620875.1). Classification (GTDB taxonomy): domain Bacteria; phylum Bacillota; class Clostridia; order Christensenellales; family Borkfalkiaceae; genus UBA4675. The sequence goes on along the minus strand of JAGAUH010000260.1, from coordinate 1,699 downwards.
GTTTTACAACTTGCAAAGTATCCATTGGGCAAGTTATCTTTTTACGCATTTTAGTAGGCTCGTCAATAGAAATTAAATCTAAAATTTTAGACATGGTCTTTAAAAAGTAAGCCGTGTTTTCGCCAACGCCTTTTACACTTTTAAGTAGTTCCATATCGGCTTGAAGTACGTTACGCAAAGAACCGTCGAACATATCTAATAATTGATGTGCAATTTCGTTTGTATTTTTACGCGGTATTGCATAAAAAAGCAAAATCTCTAACACTTCGTGCGGGTTTAGCGTGTTTGGCGAAGAAATAAGTTTTTCTCTTAACCTTTCTCTATGTCCTTCGTGCATAATTTACTCCAAAGATATACTTGCCTTTGCGTTTAAAGATAAATAGGCAAAGTTTTTGTTTTTATATTGTATATACCCCTCTGCGCCAATCATATAAGCGTTGTCGGTACAAAGATTTTTTGGTGGGATATAACATTTTATATTATTTTGCAAACAAGCGTTTGTTAAACTTTCTCTTAAATAGCCGTTTGCAACAACTCCGCCACCTGCGGTAATAGTATCTATTTTATATTGTTTTGCACTTTTTATAGCCTTATCTACTATAACGTCTATTGCAGAACGTTGAAAAGAACAAGCAACGTCGCTTGCGTTAATTTGCTCGCCTTTCATTTTTTTAGTGTTAATATAACTTAAAATGGCAGTTTTTAGTCCGCTATAAGAAAAATCTAGCCCTTTACCCTTTAACATTTTAGGTAATGGGATATTGTTTTGACCTTGTTTTGCAACCCTTTCTATATTAGGTCCGCCCGGGTAAGAAAGCCCTAAAGTCCTTGCAACTTTATCAAAGGCTTCGCCAACGGCGTCGTCTAAGGTTTGACCAATTACTTGATAATCGTAATAACTTTTTACTAGCATAATAGCAGTATGACCACCGCTAGCAAGCACGGAAATAAAAGGGGGTTTTAAATTTTTATCCGTTAAATATATAGCGGATAAGTGTCCCCTAATATGATTTACGGGTATTAGCGGTTTGTTTAGTGCTTGGGCTAAACTTTTTGCGTAAGACACGCCAACTAGTAACGCCCCTACTAACCCTGCGCCGTAAGTTACCGCAATAGCGTCTATATCGTTTAAAGTTATATTAGCATCTTTAATTGCTTGCTCTACCGTAATTGATATTGCAGTAGTATGCGCCCTAGAAGCAATTTCCGGCACGACTCCACCAAATTTTATATGCTCGGTCGCACTAGAATTTATAACGGAAGATAATATTTCTCTACCGCCTTTTATAACGGCGCAAGCAGTTTCGTCGCAAGATGATTCTATTGCAAGTATTATTGCGTCTTCTTTAATTGTAATATCATTAAAATTTCCGTATTCCATTAAGATTTTTTTAAATAGTCAACTATAAATTGATCTATATCTCCATCCATAACTGCTTGAACGTTTGTATTTTCCGAACCTGTACGGTGGTCTTTAACCAAGGTATAAGGACAAAATACGTAACTTCTTATTTGGCTACCCCACTCGATTTTTTTAATATCGCCTTTTAGTTCTTGTTCTTCGGCTAGCCTATCCGCCTCTCTTTTTTCTACAAGTTTACTCATAAGCATTTTCATTGCTTGCTCTCTGTTCTGCACTTGGCTTCTCTCGTTCTGGCATGCAACTATTATACCCGTGGGCAAGTGTGTTATTCTTATA
>JAGAUH010000259.1 GCA_017620875.1 Clostridia bacterium | reverse complement strand
TTTTATTAAATATAGCAAAAAATAAAAATGCAGAAATTGTATCTTGTGGCGTAAAAAGGTTTAAAGATACAATAGAAAAAAACGAAAATAAAGTAGTAGAGATAAAAGAGTATTCTTCTACAGAAGCCATTGCAAACACTTATAAAACTGCTGATATGGAGTTTGTTATTTCTTGCGCAAAATTATTTAAAAGTGATATATTTGATAATTTAAGATTTAAAGTTGGCGTTATTCACGAAGACGAATTTGTTATTCATTATATCTTTGATAAGGTAAACAAGTTTGCTGTAACTAGTCAAAAACTGTACTATTATTTTTACAATGATAATTCTATAACTATTGGAAATTTTAAACTAAAAAGAATAGATATTTTAAGGGCATTACAGGATAGAGCAGAGTTTTTAAAACAAAATTATTTGGAGCTTTATAAAGAGAGTTTTGCAACCTTTTTCGTTTATCGTTGTATAGAAATATTTTTTGAAATTCCTAAAGATTTTAAAGAAAAAAAACTTGCTCAAAAATTAACAAAACAATATTTTAATTTGGCGTATAAGGGCTTAAAAGGGATAAAAAGTCCATCTAAAAAAAGGTTTTTAATCTTTAAAATTTGTCCAAGTTTATATAGGAGATTGTTTAGATGATAAGCGTTATAATACCCGTTTATAATAACGAGACTTTTTTGCCACAATTATTTACAGATATTTTAAATCAAACCTATAAAGATTTCGAAGTGATATTTATAAACGACGGCTCAAAAGATAACTCTCAACTATTGCTACAAGATTTTTGTAGTAAAAATCCTTTTGCCACTTGCTACTTTAAAGAAAATGGTGGTGTAAGTTCCGCTAGAAATTTAGGGTTAGAAAAGGCAAAAGGCGACTATATAGTTTTTTGGGACGCAGACGATTACGTTAATAAAGATTTTTTAAAATTAATGGTATCCAATTTGCAAAAAGACACGCTTACAGTTTGTGGGTTTTCGCATATAAACGATAAAAACGAAAAAGTAGATAGAGTTTTAGAAAAAAGTAAAATAGTTTCTAAAAATCAAATTGCTTTTATGCAAGAAAATTGGTTTTTTAACGCTTTATGGAATAAAATTTTCTTTAAAGATATAATAATAAAAAACAATATTAAATTTAACGAAAATTATTCCGTAGGGGAAGATACGTTATTTATTGCAGAATATATAAAACACGTAAAAAACTATCTTATTATTAATAGTAGCCTTTATACTTACGTAAGAAGGCAAAACACCGCAATGACAAAATATTGTAGTAGCATTTACGATTCTCACAGGAAAATTTACGAAACAATAATTTCCTCTTTAGATGGTGAGCAAGAAGATTATTTAGAGTGTTTAAACCAAGTTAAATTGTTATTTGGTCAAAATTGTGTTGGAAATATTTGGCACTTGGTTGCCTATTTAAAAAACGGTAGTAATCAAGTGTTAAAAAAGGCGTTAAAACATTATAATACGGATAAAAATTTAATTAAACCAAAAGTCAATATCTTATTAAAAATTTTATTAAAATTAAAAAATATAACTTTACTAAAATGGTATTATAAACTATTTTTATCAAGGAGATAATATGAAAATTTTAGTTACTGGGGCAAAGGGTTTTTTAGGTAGAAATTTAGTAGAAAATCTAAAAAATATTAAGTATGGCAAAAGTAAAAAATATCCCCAAACCGATATAGAAATTTTTGAGTACGATATAGATACTCCACAAGAAATGCTTTCCGTTTGGGCGAAAGAAGCGGATTTTGTTTATCACTTAGCAGGGGTAAATAGACCAAAAGACAAAAGTGAATTTTATAGTGGCAATACCGATTTAACAAAGACTTTACTAGATTTACTTTCGCAAGCAAAAAAATCACCTGTTATGCTATCTTCTACCATTTGGGCTAGTGGGGATACCGATTACGGAAAAAGTAAAAGAGCCGCGGAAGACGCCGTTTTAGAGTATGCTAAAAATACCGGCGCTAAAAGTTACGTTTATCGCTTTACAAACTTATTTGGAAAGTGGACAAGACCGGGGTATAATAGCGTAGTTGCAACGTTTTGTTATAACGTAGCAAACGATTTGCCTATTACTATTAACGACGAAAATGCACAAGTAACCCTAAATTACGTGGACGACGTTGTTTACGAACTTATAGACGCACTTTTTGGAAACGAACATAGAGAAGGTAACTACTGCTACGTGCCTACTTCTCACACGGTAACGCTTGGTAAACTTGCCGAAATAATCCGTTCTTTTAAAGATAAAAATAAAACCGCTTTTATGCCGGATTGTAAAGACGAATTTACTAAAAAATTATACGCTATGTACTTAACTTACGTGCCACAACAAGACTTGGCTTTTGCTAGCGTTACTAATAGCGACGTTAGGGGA
>JAGAUH010000258.1 GCA_017620875.1 Clostridia bacterium | reverse complement strand
CAGACGTACGCGCCCGCGTCAAAGTACGACTAAAAGTCAGTAATTTAACAAAGTAAAATTACAAGACCTAGCAGTCGACTTTTCCTTAATCCCAAAAAACTTTTGTTACACAAAACTTTTTCGGGAACCCTAATAAAATTTATTACGGATTTCCTAGCACTACTTGCAACTAGAAAGTTTAATCCGTTTTTTATTTAAGTGGGGTATAATTTACATGAGTATTTTTAACTTTTATTTAGCCACTTTAATAATATTTTAAATAAACTTTAAAGGTATTAGGTTTTTCCTAGTACCTTTTTTATTTAACTCGTATCTTTTCGTTTTAATGCTTTTTTATTTAGTTTTGAAAGATATTAAAAACTTTGTATTGTGTAATTTATAACTAGCCACTTTAATAATATACGTCATTCTGAGTTTGCATTTGCAAACGTGAGAATCTTTATATCTATAACGCAATTTTAAATAAAAAATTTATAAAAAACAAGGTCGGCATTTAGCCGACCTTGTAACATTATTTAGTTTTCTTCTGCATTGGTGTTTTCTAACAAAGTGTTATTATTACTATTATCTTCGCAAGTTGGATTGTTAAAATTTTCAATTAAAGCATCCGTGTAGGTTTTGTGTATTATAAATCCTGTTTTAATTCCGTAAAGTTTAATTTCTTTACTTTCGTATGTATAATAATCGTATAAAAAGTTATAATGTTCTATAAACAATTTGTTTAGTTTTTTGTAAAATAAAAAATGTTTTAATGTGTGGCAAATAACAAATGAGCCAACAATAGAAATTATTAAACTTAAAGCGATAAAAACATATAAAAATGTATCGCTAATATTGTTTAGAAGATTATTTGATACTAGAGAGAAACAATAAAAGATAAAAAGTGTTATTGGTATAGCGAAAAAGACTAATAGTGTAGTCAAGATAATGTTGTTTTTTAACAATTTTCTTTCTTTTAAAATAAGTTCTTCGTTGTTAGTAATATAGTCTTTTACGGTAGTAGTTGTGTCGTTTATGGTAATTTCTACATTAGGGTTAGCGTTTATTCTGTCAAGCAACTCTAATTGGTGTTTTAATTTATTGTGCCCGTTGTCGTAAGCAGTTTTGCGTTTTTCAAAAAGTTTTTCTTGTTTAATGCGTTCTTCTTCGGCAATTTGTTCTGGAGTAAGGATAATAATTTCTGCACCAAACGGAGCCCAAAAATACTTAGCAATTTTAAACACTTGCTTGCCTAGTGGTATACCAATAATGGTTATAAAACAAATAACGCCAATAAAGCCGAAAACAAAAACGGTTTCTAATCCGCCAAAAATAAGCCATATAACGTTTAAAAAGCCTTTTTTACCAAAATGGGTTTCCACTTTTTTGCCAAACGGAGCAAAAACAAGTTTAATCATTTTAAAATATCTTAAACCAAAAGGAATACCTAAAATGGTAACGCAATAACTAGCACCAACTATAGCACAAGAAATAACGCTCCAAATACCTATAAAAATAATCCAGAGTAAGTTGCTAAAAACCTTTAAAAATTTTTTCAAATTAACCTCCCCAAAGCAAAAACGCTTTGTTTAAAAAATAGTAAAATTCGCTAAAAAGTATAACATAAAAATTATATCATAGGGGGGGGGTAGACTTGTCAAGGGTTAAACGTAAACATTTTTAAATATTTTAATTTTATAATATCGTTTTTATCGGTTTGTGCATACAATATAATAGGTG
>JAGAUH010000257.1 GCA_017620875.1 Clostridia bacterium | reverse complement strand
TTTCATACCGTCGTCTATGCTTAAAATACTCTCTAAAGTTTCTAAACCCTTTTCGGCGGAATAAGAAACCATTTCTCCGTTTTTAAACTCAAATTTAAAGTTGTCTACTATAACCCCGTTTACAACTAACGGCATACTAGAAACGAGCGTTCCGTTTGCCGTTCTAAAATCCGGCGAAGAAAACACTTCTTGAGTGGGCATATTTGCTACGAAGTCCACTCCGTCTAAATTGCCCTTTTCGTTAGCGCCACTAAAAATATAATCTTGTGGCATATCTATCGTAAAGTTTGTACCGATAGAGTTTTTATAGGTAAAACTTTTTATTTTTGCATTGTTTAAAAATTGACTACGCTCTTTTAGTTTTTGGGTGTGTTCTTGCCAAAGCTCTAGATAATTTTCTTTATCTATCCACATAGCAGTTGCAATTTTTTCGCCTAACATAGTAATAGAGTCTTCTTTATTGCCAAAGACTAAGTCCGCCCACTTTTTATTAGGAAAAGCAACCAAACACCACCTTGTGCTATTAGTATCTAAACTTTTACGATACTCTGGACAGGCTTTTACTATTGCCTTTTGCCTAGCAACTATCTTTAGTGGATCTACCCCGTCGAACACGGTTGGATCGTCGCATAAAATGCCAAGGTATACCGCCTTTTTTTGCACGATATAATCTTTACCACTTTTTACGTGCAAAGGGATATCCGCAATAATATCGGTATCAACGTTTAAAAAAGTCTCTCTAGAAACGATATCGTCAGAGTAAAAAACCGTAACTAGTTTTGCTCCTTTTTTATAGGCGTATTTAGTTACTTGCCTAACCAAAGGCGCGCTTTCTATTGGGGCGGAAATAACTAGTTCTTCGCCAACTTGCAAATTTAAGCCGATATCTATTATTACTTTGCTGTACCTATCTAAGTCTATTCCATAAATTTCCATAATAAAAATTTTAAACCATTTTAATGCTTTTGTCAATGCAAATATAAAAATCTTTAACTGCAAAATCGACTTATAGGCGGATTTTTTGTATTTTTATTGGCAATTTTTATTTATTTTGACTTTTTTATTGAAAAATTTTTATATTATTGATATAATTATACTATTATATTTTATGGAGGGAATTATGCCAAGAAAAGCAAAAACTTCTACAAAAGAAACCGCACTTGATACAAACCCATCAGAAGTTGCCGTTACGCTTGTTGCAGACGGGGCTGAAGGCGTAAAATACACAGACCTGACTACCGATAGCGATTCACCTAAAAAAGGGTTTACTCCGCTACCTGAAAAAGCAGTACCCGTTTCCGTACCGCTAGAAGTAGAAGAAAAGGTAGACGATATTTCTCAATTAATGCTAAGACAATTTAAAAGAAAACAAAAATTAGATTTAAAAAAGAAAAAAGAACAAGAAAAACAACTTAAACTTTTAGAAGAAACTAAAAACCTAGTTGACGACACGGAAGAAAAATATTCCGTAATAGAAAAGTTTAATCCTACCGCTAAAGACGGATTAACACAAGAGCAAGTTAGCCAAAGAAGAAAAGAAAAACTAACCAACGAAGTTAAAAACAAGTTTTCTAAAAGTTACGCTAGCATTATTTGCTCTAACCTATTTACCTTTTTTAACTTGCTTTGCGTTATTTGCGCAGTTGCATTAATACTTGTAAAAGCACCTATTATGGACTTTGCTTTTTGCCTAATTTACGCAATTAACCTAACCATTGGTATAGTGCAAGAAATAAGAAGTAAAATAACTATGGATAAAATGTCGCTTGTAAAAGCACCTATATCTAAGGTTATAAGAAACGGCGAAATTATAGAAATACCAACTAGCGAGATAGTTTTAAACGACGTTGTAATACTAGGAATAGGCAACCAAATACCGTGTGATAGCACCGTTTTAGACGGCTCTTGCGAAGTAAACGAAAGTATGCTTACGGGAGAAAGCGTTCCACTTAAAAAGACGGTTGGCGATAGTCTATACGGCGGAAGTTACATATCTAGCGGACACATTACCGTAAAGGTAGAAAGGGTTGGCGACGATAGTTATATACAAAGACTTTCCGCAAAGGCTAAAAAGTTTAAAAAATCGCCTAGCCAACTACTAAACGCAATGAATACCATAATAAAAATTATTGGTATTTTAATTATTCCGATTTCGGTTAGTATGGGTGTAATAAACTATATTAATACAGACCAAGCCTCAACCGTTTACGCAAGACTACAAGAAGCCGTGCCTAAAACTGCGGCGGTAGTAATTGGTATGATACCAAGCGGTATGTTTTTATTAACTAGTATGGCGCTTGCCGTTGGCGTTATTAAACTATCTAAACACAACACTTCGGTACAAGATATGTACGCGCTAGAAATGCTTGCCAGAATAGACGTATTGTGCCTAGACAAAACCGGCACTATTACCGACGGCAATATGAAAGTAGAAGAAGTGGTTTTATTAAACCCTTCGGAAATATCTATAAAAGATATAATCGGCTCTATGCAAAACGCACTTAGAGATAACAATATGACTAGCATTGCTCTTATAGATTATTTTGGGCTTAATACCCTAATGATACCAAAAACTACTATTCCGTTTAGTTCGGATAAAAAGTACTCTGCGGTAACCTTTATGGACTACGGAACTTACGTACTTGGAGCGCCTAGTTATATAATTAAAAACTTGCCAGAAAGGTTTGAAAAAATAGTACAACAAAACACAATGCTTGGCGGTAGAGTTTTACTGCTTGCCCACTCTAACGGCAATATAGAAGAAGATACGCTACCTAAAGCGTTAAAGCCACTTGCTTTAATTATTTTACAAGACAACATTAGACCGGACGCAATAAAGACTATAAAGTGGTTTAAAGAAAACGACGTTAAAATTAAAATAATTTCTGGTGACGACCCTATTACCGTTAGCGAAATTGCAAGAAAAGCGGGGGTTGAGCACTACGAAGCGTTTATTAACCTAGAAGGTTTAAACGATAAAGAAGTTTTTGAGTGCGTAAACAAATACACTATTTTTGGTAGAGTTAGCCCAGAGCAAAAATCTATTTTAGTAAAGGCTTTAAAAACCCACGGACACACCGTTGCTATGACGGGGGACGGAGTAAACGATATCCTTGCCATGAAAGAAGCCGACTGCTCTATTACCGTTGCAAGCGGTAGCGACGCTACGAGAAATATTTCTCACCTAGTATTAATGGACAACAATTTTACTAGTATGCCACTTATCGTAAACGAAGGTAGAAGGGTTATAAACAACATACAACAATCTTCTAGCCTGTACCTAATGAAAACTTTGTTTACAATTTTCTTTGCACTAATCAATATCATTTCTAACCGCTTATATCCGTTTGGAACGGGAAATATGACGATATTAGAACTATTGGTTATAGGAATAGGAAGTTTCTTTTTATCGCTACAACCTAACACCGAAAGAGTTAAAGGTGGATTTTTAAACACCATAATTACAAACGCCCTGCCGGGTGCGTTGATATTAATATTTAATATGTACGCCTTTACTTTTTTAAAGAATTTATTTAGTATCCCAATAACGGCGGAAATGGAACTAACTATTAAAGTTGTATTAGTTACCGTTGGTGGACTAATGTATTTATACAAAGTATGCGAGCCGTTTGACTTGTATCGTGGGTTATTGTTTGGCTCTATTTCTACCCTAATGCTAATTTGGCTTGTATTTTTAATTGAGCCAATATCTGGTTTAGCACCGCTATTCCCACTAAACAACCCTTGGGAAAATTGGAGTTTAGTTTTATTGGTAACTTGTTTATTACAACTAAACTTACCGCTACTAAAAATAATATCGTCTACTTTAAACAAAATTAACTTTAACATAGATATTCAGTTATAAGGAGTTTTTTATGACACAATTAGAAAAAAAGGTTATTGCACTACTAAAAGACGACGCAAGACGCAGTTATAGCGAAATTGCCACCCTACTTGGCGTAGAAGAAAACCAAATTAAAACCATAGTAACCGATTTAGAAAAACAAGGTATTATAGTAAAATATTCTGCAATTATCAATACCGAAAAAACCGGCGAAGATTACGTTGACGCTTTAATAGAAGTTAAATGCACTCCGCAAGCGCGTAGTGGGTTCGACGCTATTGCTAAAGAAATATATAAATTCCCCGAAGTTAAATCCGTTTATCTTATGAGCGGAACTTATGACCTTTGCATACAACTAGAAAGCAAAACCGTGAGAGACGTTTCTTTATTCGTTAGCGAAAGACTTTCTACTATAGATAGCGTTACGGGTACTGCTACTCACTTTATTATGAAACAATATAAAGAAGGCGGTGTTGTTTTAAACGACGAAACCGACCGCCGTTCGGATGGAAACACTTAAAAATTATGGACTACACAAAATACCTTAATAAAACGGCGCTAGGCATAAAACCTAGCGGAATAAGAAAGTTTTTCGACCTTGCTAGCGAAAGAAAAGATATTATTTCGCTTGGGGTTGGAGAGCCCGATTTCGATACCCCGTGGGTGGCTAGAGATAACGCTATTAAAATTATTAAAAAAGGCTATACTCAATACACGGGTAATGCGGGCTTGCCAAAACTTAGAGAACTTATTTGCAAATATTATTTAGATAGATACGGCGTTAAATACTCCCCTAACGAGTGTTTGGTTACCGTTGGCGCTAGCGAAGCAATAGATATAACCTTGCGCGCAATAGTAAACCCCGGGGAAGAAGTTTTAGTGCCGGAACCTAGTTACGTTTCTTATTGCCCTTGCGTGCAACTTGCAGGGGGAATACCCGTTGCCGTACCTTGCTACGCTAAAGACAATTTTTCGCTTACGGCGGATACCTTAAAAAAATATATAACCGATAAAACTAAAGCAATAATTTTGCCATACCCTAACAACCCAACGGGCGCTATTATGGAAGAAGACGGACTAAAAGAAATTGCTAAAGTTATTATAGAAAAAGATATTTTAGTTATCTCCGACGAAATTTATAGCGAACTAACCTATAACGAAAAAGGACACGTATCTATCGCTAGTATCTCTGGTATGCAAGAAAGAACTATCGTTATAAACGGATTTAGTAAAGCGTTTAGTATGACTGGTTGGCGACTAGGCTATCTTCTTGCTCCATTAGAAATTTTTGAAGTTATTAAAAAAATACACCAATACGGCATTATTTGCGCCCCTACTATTAGTCAATATGCAGGAATTAGTATGCTAGAAGAAAGTTTTAGCGACGACTTTAATTCTGTAAACGAAATGAAGTCAGAATACGATATGAGAAGAAGATATTGCGTTAGTAGGCTAAACAAAATGGGCTTAACTTGTTTTGAGCCAAAAGGCGCGTTTTACGTATTCCCTTCGGTAGAAAAACTAAATATGTCTAGCGACGAGTTTGCAACCACCTTGTTAGAAGAAAAAGGCGTTGCAGTAGTCCCTGGCTCTGCCTTTGTAAACGGCGACTGCTCTTTTATCCGTATAAGTTACGCATACAGCCTAAAACAACTAGAAAAAGCGCTAGATATTATAGAAGAATTTGTAAAAGAAAAAACTAAATAAAAATTGATATTATTAAATGCAAAAAGTGCGGTTTACTTTTAATAAACCGCACTTTTAATTTTATAACTTTGTTTTAGCTCTCACGGCTTTCCACTTAGAGTATCAGAATATTTTTTTAACGTTGCTACAATTTATAAAATTTACTATGTTTTATCTCACGTTGTCATTCTGAACGAGCAGTACGCGAGTGTGAGAATCTTTTTTAAAATTTCCCTACACAACACAATAAAAGACTCTCACGGCTTACGCCTCAGAGTGACAAAAATCAAAAAATGCTAACAAAATTCCGTTAGCATTTTTTAATAAACTTTTTGATAAACTTATTTGTTTTTATAATTCCGCACAAAAAAACTTCTACCTTTAAATAGAAGTTTTTTGAATTTCCTTAAGCTATTTTTTCTCCTTTTGTAAACATCAAACTAATTGCTATTTCTTCAATACCATCAAAAGAACCAAACTCAGACTTTATGCAAGACATTATTGAAGCAAAATGCAATTTTTCTGGATCGTTATTAAATACAGCAATTTCTTTTCCATCAACAATAAGATATGCCTCTTTTGCGTAAGAAACACTATATGCATTTAGTTCTCTGTCAAATACATGTAAATTTGTATAATCATTTACAAAAATATCATATATACTATCAAAAAGATCATAACATTGAATAGATGTTTTATCCATGAAAAATACTGAAACATCTTTTTGTCTTAATTCAACATTTTCAGAACCATTGCAAGTTCCATAAACAACCCAACATCCAATTTCTTCTCCCTGACTTGCAGAATATTTAGAGTGTGCAACAAATTCAAAACGTACATTAGGAACTTGACATTCCCAAACGGCTGTCATATCAAGGGTTTTGTTTTGTTGCATTTTTATCGCGTCACTTAACGTTTTATTATCTGAAGAAACATAGTCTTGTCCAGAAATGTAATACACTACTCCATTATATTCTAATCCTTTAAAGGTATAATAAAACCTTTGCTCTTGTAAAGAATATGCACTAAAACCATATAGAGTATGATAAGTTATAGTAGTATTTTTAGTTAAATCTTCGTTTACGGCGTGATATTTTACGTTTAGAGTGTAGGTTGTTGCATTAGATAATTCTTCGCTAGTAAAACCACTACTAGAAGAACTACTAATACTAGAGTTGCTACTCACGTTTTGGTTATTGTTACAACC
>JAGAUH010000256.1 GCA_017620875.1 Clostridia bacterium | reverse complement strand
TACATATATTTTATCATAAAAATATGATATAATCAATAAAAAATAATAATTTTTATAATAGGAGTAATATTTTGTTGGATACAGTTGCCGAAAAAAATATATATAGAGTATGCTTACAACAAAATATTTTATTTAACAAATGTAAAAAACTCGCAACGAAAAAGTTTTTAAACGAACACTTTAACAATAAAGATTTGCAAAAAGTTTTAGCAGATTTTAATATGATATTGAGTTTAAAAGTCTCTAAATGGGGTTTAAATTATCTAATTTCTAATAGCGAAAACATTTTAAATGAATATAAAAGTATAAAGGAGTTTAGCATGAAAAAATTATTAAGCAAGTATCTAGTATTATTACTTAGTATTCTCATGGCTTTTTCTACCGTAGCATGTACTACGCAAAATAGTAATAGTCGCGTTAGTACAAATCCTACGTCTTCTAGTAGTTCTAGCAGTAAAAAGCCTAGTTCTTCTAGTATAAAATCTAGCAGTTCTAGCGCAAAGCCTAGTTCTTCTAATTCGTCTAGTTCTTCTAGTGTAAAACCTAGTAGTTCTAGTGCAAAGCCTAGTTCTTCTAGTTCGTCTAGTAGTTCTAGCAGTAAAAAGCCTAGTTCTTCTAGTAGTTCTAGTTCGTCAAGTAGTTCTAGCGGAACTCAAGGGGGAGATCAAGACACTACTGACGTAAGTAGTTATATCGTACAAGATAGTCAAGTTCCTTTGCAACTACATTACGATGAGCAAGCGCCGTTTATTAACGAGTGTTCGCCAGAGGCTAGTATGATGGAAGGACACGACGTTGGCTGGCAAAGTTGGTCGCTTCCTATTGGAAACGGATACTTTGGTACAAACGTATTTGGTAGAACCGAGTCAGAAAGAATTCAGATAACCGAAAAAACTCTTTCTAACCCATGGCAATACGTTTATAACGACGGAACAAGTACTTCTTATCCGGCAATTGGTGGATTAAACAACTTTTCTGAAACTTATATAGATTTTAACCACACCAATTCGGCAGTTACAAATTACAATAGATATTTAGACTTAAATACTGCCGTTGCAGGTGTAAGGTATACTTATAATAGCGTTAACTATACGAGAGAGTATTTTACTTCTTATCCGGATAAAGCGTTAGTTATAAGGTTAGATGCAAGTGTAAGTGGTAAACTAAGTTTCGTATTAAGACCTACTATTCCGTTTGAGCAAGAATACATGAAATATCCTAACGACGGATTTACTAAATCAGGTCAAGTTGTATCTAGCGTAAACAACGGAGTTGGACAAATAGAACTTAGCGGTAAGTTAGGTTATTACGACGTAGATTTCGTTGGTTATTACAACGTTTATACAAACGGCGGAACGGTATCTGCTACTACGTGTACAAACTCTTATGGTGAAACTGACGGAACTATTACCGTAAGTAATGCTACTAGCGCGTATATAGTTGTAACCCTTGGTACCGATTACGAACTTTCTAGCGAAATTTTTGCAACGGGACAATATAATAAAAATAAACCTACTGCAAGTACTACTTTAGAAGACGCTAAGAAAAAAGTAGGCGGATATTTAACGGCAATAACGCAAGGTATTTCCGGCAAGAGTTACGAGGCGGCTTATACCTATTTAAAAGATAGACATTTAGCCGATTATCAAAACTTATTTGGTAGAGTAAACGTTGATATAAATTGTAAACAATCGGAAATAGAACTTACTACCGATAAACTATTAGAGCAATGCAATAACGGCAATTTAAGTACTTATATGGAAACTCTACTTTTACAATATGGTAGATATCTAATTATTGCATCTTCTAGGACGGGTGCATTGCCTGCAAACTTACAAGGCGCTTGGAACTGTTATAATATTCCTGCATGGTCTAGTGGATATTGGAACAACGTTAATATCCAAATGAACTATTGGCACGCGTTTAGTACAAACCTAGCAGAAACCTTTGAAAGTTACGTAGATTTTAACAAGGCGTTTTTACCTGCCGCGCAAAATAATGCAACTAACCTAATTAATACGCATAACCCAAGCGTTGCCGGCAAAGACGGCGGAAACGGATGGACTATTGGCGTTGCATCTAACCCGTTCTTTATTGGCGGGGATCGTTCTTGTGGAAACATGGGCTTTACTACTCAATTGTATTGGGATTATTATCAATACACTAAAGACCCACAAGTTTTACAAGTAGTTTACGATATGCTTGTAGAAGCGGCAAAATACGTTACTAAGTGCGTTAAAAATTACGACGGCGTTTATTTAGTAGAGTATAGCGACTCTCCAGAAATGTACGTAAACGGAGTTTGGTATTATACTATTGGTACGACTTACGCGCAAAGTTTAGCATACTTAAATAACTATGCCGCATTAGAGTGCGCTAAAGCTCTTGGCATAGATTTAGAAGATAGCGCCGTTTTATCACAAGAAGATAAAACTATATTTAAAACTATTTTAGAACAAATAGATAAATACGACCCAATTAACATTGGTTTATCCGGACAAATAAAAGAGTTTAGAGAAGAAACTTATTATGCTTCTATGGGAGATCCAATTCATAGACACATTTCTCAATTAGTTGGTTTATATCCAGGAAACTTAATTAACGGAAATACCGAGGCTTGGATAGATGCTTCAGTTGTGTCCCTAGAAGGCAGACTAGAAGGATTAGAATTCTATAAGGATTGGTCTAACTACGACAAGTCAGAGGCTAGTATGGTTGGTTGGTCTTGGGCGCATAAGCAAGCGTTATTTGCAAGGGCAGGTCAAGGCGACAGAGCGCAAGATATGTTAGAAGGTAACTTAAAAGGCGCTACTTTAAACAACTTGCTAATGGTTTGTGGTAAAATTTTCCAAATAGAAGCAAGTAGTGGTACAAGTGCCGCTATTGCCGAAATGTTACTTCAAAGTCAAGACGGATATATTGCTCCGCTTGCCGCAATGCCTACAAATTGGACTAGTGGTTCTTATAAAGGACTAGTTGCAAGAGGCAATTTCGAAGTTAGCGCTGCTTGGCAAGATAGTTTAGCAACAAGCTTTAATATTTATTCTAAAAACGGTGGAAAAGTTTCAGTTAAATATCCTTCTATTACAGAGGCAAAGGTTTACACTGCAAATGGTAAAACCGTAAACTACGTTGTAGACGGACAAGATTTAATTTCTTTTGATACCGTTCAAGGCGAAACTTACGTTATAATCGGCTTTAAAAAGGTAGAAACACCTAATAAAGTAACGGCTTTAGATTATACAAGACAAGGTTTAGGCGAATATTCTTTCGCTTGGGAAAAGGTTAGCGGCGCTACTAGTTACAATATTTATATTGCAGTAGAAAACGCGCCTAAATATACTTTAATTGGAAACGTTAGCGGAAATAGTTTTAAATATACCGCTCCAACGGAACAAGCAAATTTAAGAACTACTTTTGCTATTACCGCAGTAAATGCAGGTGGTAGAGAAAGTGCAAGAACTTTAGCATATTTTAACCCAATAGAAACAGACGCTACAATTTCTAATATTTCTTGGAGTGTTTTATCTAACGGTTGTATGCAAGTCGTAGTAGAAGCCGAAAACGCGGCTAAATACGTATTGTGGGAATTAAAAGACGGCGCTTCTGAGTACGAAGTGGTTGCCGAAAGTATTTATCCTACTATTATAGGTGGCGAATATACGGTTTCTAGCAAATATGCAGTAACTGTGGTTTCTTATTTAGATGGCAAGTCTTCTAATATGTGGTATATTGCTTCTAAATACGACGTAAACAATATTTTAAAGGGTAAACAATTTGTTCCTACGGCAAATGCGTTAGAGCAAGTATATTCTTCTGCTTTCGGTTACGAAAATTTAACCGACGGTGTAAACTTTAAAGAGTCTCAAGGAAGATATTCTTCTAAATTAGGAACGGGTATTTTTGATGCTACCGTAGATTTACAAGCAAGTTATATACTTAGCGAATTAAGGATTTACGATTATAAAGGCGATTACGTAAACGTAGGTAAGGATTTAAAAATACAAACCTTATCGGCAGGCGTTTGGACTACCATTATAAACTGCGTATCTAATGCGGAACTAGCAAATTATAGAGTAAATGGCGATGGAGACGTGGCTTGGTTATCGTTTAACTTAGGTGGTGCAAAAGCAGAAAAAATAAGAATTTATATTTCTGGTACGTATGCAAGCAATAAGGCAATCACTTTCTACGAAGTAGAGTGTGCCGGCGTTCTTAACCAAACCGTTGGCGAATATGAAGAAAATATCTTTAGTGGAAATAAATTTGTTCCTTCTACGCAAGGCGCAAGTAATATTTTCTCTGCCGATTATGGATATCCTACTTTAACAGATGGAATTTTATATCAAGAAAGTAGCGGAAGATTTTCAAGTAAACAAAACGGATTGTTAGATGGTACGATAACGCTTAACGGTGCATATATGCTATCTAAATTAAAGATACATCTATATAAAGACGATTTAACTAAAGCAGGTTCTTCTATACAAATACAAGTAAATTACAACGGAACTTGGACAACCGTAAAAGAAGTTGCAAATGCAGATTTTAGCAACTACGTTGTGGATAATCCTAACGCTGTTTACGACTATTTATGTTTCGACTTAAATTACGTTAAAGCGCAACAAGTTAGGGTATATATCCCTAGTTGTACTTCTAGCGGATGGATAACTTTCTACGAGTTCGAGTGTTCGGGTATGAGCGTACAAGAAACAAATATTGGCGCTATCCAAAACATTTTAAGTGGAAAAACGTTTACTCCTACGCAAGAAGCGTTAGAAAACGTACTTACGGCAACTTGGTGGAAAGGTAGCGGATACGAAGGCTTAACCGATGGTATTAAAAATGCCGACAACGCAGTTGGTAGATTTTCTACCGTAATGAGCGCTAGCGCTATGATGGATGCTACTATCGACTTGGGTGGAATTTACAAACTAGATAATATTAAATTTTTCTTATACGATAAAACGGGCGAAGTTTTAGCAAACGGAGTAGGCGCTAACTTATTAATTCAAACCTATTATAACGGCGCTTGGACAGATGCTATAACTTGCTCAGATAACGCAAGTATTATGACTCATTTAGTATCGCCGTCTACAAACCAATACGACGACTACTTAAAGTTTAATTTGAATAACGTAAAAGCAGAAAAAATAAGAATTTATATTTCTAGCGCATCTTCTGCTAGTGGT
>JAGAUH010000255.1 GCA_017620875.1 Clostridia bacterium | reverse complement strand
TCACCAAAATCTTGAGAGTTTAGCAGTAAACGAAGTAGAACGCAGTAAATATACGATTTTACTTAAAAAAGAAAGATTTAAACTTTCTAGAAACTAATAGGGCTCCCGAAAAAGTTTTATATAATAAAAGTTTTTTGGGATAAGGAAAAGTCGGCTTTTAGGTCTTGTAATTTTACTTTGTTAAATTACTGACTTTTAGTCGTACTTTGACGCACTAGGCTCGCTAACTCGAAAGGCTTTGGTAGACCTTTTTGATCACCAAAGTTTAAAAATTTGGCAGTAACGCGGTATTGCGAAGTTTATAGGAAGTTTAAAAATTATTCTTCGGCAACTTCGCCATCTTCTTCCGTAGCGTCGGTTATAGCCACGGTTACAATTTTATCTTCTTCTATACGCATTATACGTACGCCTTTCGTGTTTCTACCAATTTTACTAATTTCGCTAGCAGCAGTACGGATAATAATACCGTTTTCGGTGATAATCATAATATCTTCTTCTGGAAGAACGAGTTTTAAGTTTACAAGTTTACCCGTGTTACTATCGAACACGCCGGCTTTTGTACCTTTACCACCACGAGATTGTAGCCTATATTCGTCGATATCGGTTCTCTTACCATAACCCCTTTCGGAAATAGTTAAGATATCGTAACCTTGTTTAACGGCAAGCATATCTACTATAACTTCGTCGTCGGTCAAGTTCATACTCTTAACGCCTTGAGAACCACGGCCTGTTTCTCTTATATCCTTTTCTGAGAAACGGATACACTTACCACTGCTTGCAGCCATAAGTAGTTCTTGTTCGCCATCGGTAAACTCTACGGAAATAACTTCGTCGTCATCTCTTAAAGTAATTGCTATTTTACCGCTACGACGGATACTTTCGAATTCGGAAACAGCAGTCTTTTTGATTAAGCCTTGTTTAGTTGCAATAATAATAAAGCCGTCTGCTCCTTCTTTCCAAGGTAACATTGCAGTAATTTTTTCGCCATCGGCAAGTTGTAAGAAGTTTACTATTGCCCTACCCCTAGCGGTACGTTGCGCTTCTGGAATGTCGTATCCGTTTGCAATAAACACTTTACCCTTATCGCTAAAGAATAATACTTTATCGTGAGTAGAACATACGAACATTTTGTTTACAAAGTCTTCTTCTTTAGTCTTATGAGCGGTAACTCCCCTACCACCACGGTGTTGAGCCCTATATTCTTCTACAGGGATTCTCTTAACGTAGCCAAGGTGCGTCATAGAAATAACAACGTCTTCTCTGTCTATTAAGTCCGCGTCTACAACGCCTGAGAAAGAACCTATTTCGGTTTTACGCTCTACGCCGTATTTTGCTTTTACTTGAATTAAATCTTCTTTTATGATAGCAAGCACTCTTTCCGGCTTTGCAAGGATATCTTGTAAATCTTCTATTAAGCGGTCTAACTCGATAAGTTCTTCTTGAAGTTTTTCTACTTCCATACTAGTTAGTCTTTGCAATCTCATATTTAAAATTGCATCGGCTTGTCTATCGGTTAAACTAAAGGTATCCATCAAGTTAGCCATAGCATCGCTACGCTCTTTACTCTTTTTAATTATTGCAATAACTTCGTCTATGCTAGCAAGCGCAATAACTAAACCTTTAATAATGTGTTCTCTATCTTGAGTTTTTTCTAAATCGTATTTAGTTTTTCTTGTAATAACTTCTACTTGGTGTTTAACGTACTCGTTTATAATTTGCTTTAAAGAAAGTACCTTTGGCTCTCCATCTACAAGAGCAAGTAAGTTAATACCGTTACCAACTTGAAGTTCCGTATGCTTGTAAAGTGTATTTAAAACAACGCTTGGTTGAGCATCTTTTTTGATATCGATAACGATTCTCATACCTTGTCTATCAGACTAGTCGTTTATGTTAGAAATTCCTTCTACCTTTTTGTCGTTTACAAGTTCAACTATTTTTTCTATTAGTTTTTGTTTGTTTACTTGATAAGGAAGTTCCGTAACGATAATACGCGTTCTTGCGCCGTTGTTATATTCTTCTATATCGCACCTAGCGCGTAGCGTTACGTGTCCTTTACCCGTAAGGTATGCTTGTTTAATGCCGTTTCT
This sequence comes from Clostridia bacterium, assembly GCA_017620875.1. Classification (GTDB taxonomy): domain Bacteria; phylum Bacillota; class Clostridia; order Christensenellales; family Borkfalkiaceae; genus UBA4675. The sequence goes on along the minus strand of JAGAUH010000255.1, from coordinate 1,068 downwards.
ATCTAATATTGCACCCGTTGGATAATCTGGCGCAGGGATATATTGCATTAATTCTTCTACACTAATTTCTGGGTTATCCATAACTGCAAGTACGCCGTCTATAACTTCTGCTAGGTTGTGTGGTGGAATATTTGTTGCCATACCAACCGCAATACCGTCCGCACCATTTACTAATAGGTTTGGATATCTTGCAGGTAAAACTACCGGTTGCATACGAGTGTCGTCGAAGTTAGGATAGAAATCTACGGTATTTTTATCTATTTCCCTTAGCATTTCTAGGGCAAGTTTGCTCATTCTCGCTTCGGTATAACGGTAAGCAGCCGCAGGGTCTCCGTCAACCGAACCAAAGTTTCCGTGTCCGTCTACTAAAGGTAGGTTTATAGAGAAGTCTTGGGCAAGTCTTACAAGGGCGTCGTAAACGGAACTATCGCCGTGTGGGTGATATTTACCTAACACGTCTCCGACTATGGTAGCGCATTTTTTATATGCTTTATCAGGTGTTAAACCAAGTTCGTTCATAGAATATAAAATTCTACGGTGAACGGGTTTTAAACCGTCTCTAACGTCTGGGATTGCTCTTGATACGTTTACCGCCATAGCGTACGCTATAAACGATTTTTTTAACTCTTGGTCAACTTCGGTATCAAGAAGTTTAGTTTTTGCAAGTGTTTCTTTAAATTCAGCGGTAAGTGCTTCGCTGGCAGTTGTCTTTTTTAACATAATTTTTCTCCTTTATACCTTATACGTCCAAGTCTTTTACAAGTTTAGCGTTTTCTTCTATAAACTTTCTTCTTAGTTCTGGTTGCTCACCCATTAAAATGTTAAAAGTAGAGTCTGCTTGAACCGCATCTTCTACGGTAACCCTAACTAAAGTTCTTCTTGCAGGGTCCATAGTAGTTTCCCAAAGTTGATCTGCGTTCATTTCGCCTAGACCTTTATATCTTTGAATATCTACTTTGCCGTTTTCTGCAATAAATTCTTCTAACGCCTTGTCCGAATATAAATAAGTTTCGGTTTTGCCCTTAGTTGCTTTGTATAGCGGTGGTTGAGCAATATATACGTGACCTT
>JAGAUH010000028.1 GCA_017620875.1 Clostridia bacterium | reverse complement strand
TGGATATCGGCGTTTATAACGTACTTGGTATATTCTAAAATAGCGCAAGGATTGTTAGAGAAAATAATTTCGCAATTTTCTCCGCCAAGGCTTTTATATAGTTCTACGTAGTTCACACCTGTAAATGGGTGAGCAGGAGTACCAAAAGTGTCGTAAAATTCTTTTTCTGTAAGAGTAGCATAAGGGTTAATTCCGCTTTCTATTAGTTTTTCTTCTGAAATAAGGTGGTTACCAACTTCGTCAGAAGGTAAAGATAATTGGATAATTAGTTTTTTAACGCCTCTAGCAATACCTTTTAACAATAAAGAAAATCTGTTTCTAGATAGTATTGGTAAAATTAAGCCAACGGTGTTATCGCCAAACTTGTTTTTAACGTCGGTTGCAATGTCGTTTAAAGTGGCATAGTTACCTTGACTTTTAGCGACAACCGCTTCTGTAACGGCAATAACGTCTTTGTCTTCTAGTGTGATATTGTTTTCTTGGCAAGCGTTTATAACGCTAGTTGCAACGATATCTACAAGATCGTCTCCTTTTTTAATAATTGGTCCTTTAATACCAATAGACATAGTTCCTATTAAACTCATAAGGTCCTCCTTGATTTGTAATAGATATTTATTACGTTATTATTATAAAAAAACTCCAAAAAAAAATCAACTATATGAAAAAAAAATACAAAAAAATATAAAAATTTTTTTCGATTTTTTCATTTTTGTAGACGTGAGAGTTTTTTAAAAGCAAAAAATTAAAAAACACGGCGGTAAATATTAGATAAACATTGTTTTTGTAAATTAATAATGATATAATAAATTTAATAATAAATTTTACTAATAGGTGAAAAATGTTACTTTACACTCTTACAGAATCTTGTTTTAAAAGAAATCCGCTTAGGATAGAAAGGACTACGAAATATCTTTTATACGGCTCCGACCGTTTAGAGCAAAATATAAACTTTGGCACCCTAGCAGACTACGAAGAAACTATTAATAGTGGGGTAGAAATTAAAAAACTTTCTTTAATTGGACTAACGGCTCAAGAATTGGAAAATTTGCCAAAGAGTATATTTAAAAACGTAGAAGAATTAGATTTGTTTTATGCAAAATATAGTTTAAAATTTATAGAAGAAATTAAAACTTTAAAGGTTGTTAGGGTAAATTGCGACAGAGACGATTTAGACCCGAACGATAGGATAATTACCCTTTGGGACGTAAGCAAAAATCCCGTGTTAGAAAAACTAATTTTGGGACACCCAGAAATAACGGATATTTCTAAACTAGAAAATTCTACGATTTCTCATTTCGAAATAGAAAGGGGTAGATACTTTTTAGAAGACGATTTGCCTTTTAAAATAAAAACCGACTTTTCGGTATTTTTAACAATGAAAAACTTAAGGGTGTTAAAACTTTGGGTAGAACCTATAAAAGATAACTATTCTAACCTAGTTGCATTATCTAAACTAACCGAATTAGAAGAAATATATTTGCCTAAACACTATTTTACTTTTGCGCAATTTGCATACTTAAAAAGCAAACTAAAAAAGGCAAAAGGACTATCGCCTTTTAGAGAATTTAGAAACAGACAAAAGGATAGGTTTGAGTATATGCGTGTGGGTAGTGAAACGCCTAGAGAGTTTGTTCCTATGTCGAAAGAATTATACGATATAGACGTTGCGGAATACGAAATGCTTGCAAAAGAATTTGAAAATATAGATACACCACCAAAAAAATAATAGGATAGGGAGATAAAAAATGATATATAAAATATGTTCTATAGTAGTTATTGTATTGCTTGTAATACTTAGTTTATATATTTTGCTAAACGTTGTAATAAATCTACTTTTAGGGCGTAGAAAAAAGGCAATAGACTTTTTAAGAAACTTTAAAAAAGGTGGTTACGCTTGCATTTATTTCGTGTCTATTCCGCTATTTTTTATGGGATATAAATATAGTGGCGAAACTATATTAAACAGTTTTTTCTTTTCTCTAAAAGAAATAGTAAACTTAATAGTTTTAAAATACGATACTAAATCAATAGAGTCTTTAATGCAAGCAAGTTCTATTTATAATTTTGCAGTATACTTTAATTTTGTTTTAGTGTTTGTAAACGCAATATTATTAGTCGTTTCTTTAACAAGTCAATATTTATGGTGCGCTATGCAAAGTTTAACCTTTAAGCTAAGTTTAAGGCGTAGGGTTGTAATTTTTGGCAATAACCAGCAAAATATAAATATTTACCTTAGCGATAAAAAAGCAAAAAAGGTGCTAGTTGGAATATTAAAAGATAAAGAAGACGTAGACCTTTATGCTCAAAAAATAGCCTATAAGTCGGTTAAAGACTATTGCGAAGTTATAAAAGGCTTTTTAAACCTAACTAAAACTTCTAAAAAAGAGTTTATTTGGATAATAAATACGGGTTCGGACGAAACTAATATAGAAATCGCAAAAAAACTTATTAACGAATTAGACACGTGCAACAATAAAGAACTATGGCAACGATTTAAAGCGTACGTTTTTGGTAGTCCTAAATATATGGATATTTACGAAGATATTATGGCGGATTCTCACGGCTGTATTTCTTACTATAATAAGTATCAAAAAATAGCAATGGACTTTATAGATAAATATCCTTTTGCTAAGTTTATGGATGAAAAGCAAATAGATTATTCTACTTCTTTAATAAAACCGGAAGTTAATATAAACGTTATGCTAATAGGGTTTGGAAACACCAACCAACAATTATTTTTAACTAGCGTTGCTAATAACCAATTTTTAACGGAAGGTAAAGGCGACGAGCCTAAGTTAAAAAAGGTAAATTATTATATAGTAGATAAGCAAGAAAAAATAGATAATAAAAACTTAAATCACTCTTATTTTAGGTTCGAGCAC
>JAGAUH010000254.1 GCA_017620875.1 Clostridia bacterium | reverse complement strand
TATTTTTTACCCATTTAATTAAGTTGTCGTATTGTTTTTGTTCTGCATTCTTTTTTACAATAATAATCATAAAGCCTCTCCTTAAACAAAAAAAAGCCGCTAAAATAAGCGGCCTAAAATTATAAAAATAAAATTATAATGAGAAAAACCGCATATCAAAAATCGTGCCTATTAAAATAATAGCCACTAAAGTAAAAATATGCGCTAAAAAATTGAACTGATTTTTTCATAACGTTCCTCACTACTTTTTTTATTATAAAACTCTAAAAATAATTTGTCAATGCAAATTTTAAAGTTTTTTAAAAAAATTAATTTTTTCCTAATTCTTTACTGCGTTCTGCACAAGCAACGCTACAATCGTGTACAATTTGCTCTAAATTATTATCTTGTAAAACTTTTAATCCTGCTAAAGTAGTACCACCCTTAGAGCACACGTCGTTTATAAGCGTTTGCAAATCTTTTCCGCTAACCTTAACCATTTCGGCAGAGCCAATCATACTTTCTACAACCAAAGTTTTTGCAATATCTTCTGGCACACCTCTTTTTATGGCACTATCTACAAACGACTTTATATAATAATAAGCGTAAGCAGTAAAACTACCTGCTAAAGGGATAACTTCGTCCATTAAACTCTCGTCTATTATGCTAACGCTACCAAAAGAAGATACTATTTTAGTAAAATATTGTTTATCTAATTCGGTGCAATTATTATCAAAACAAACGGAACTAGCAGATTTTCCTATCATAGCACAAGTGTTTGGCATTACTCTACATATTTTTGATTTAGTAAATTTGTTTGCAAAAGTTTGTATTTTAACGCCTGCCATAATAGTTAGTATTTTAATTTCTTTATCATACTCAACTTCTTTAAATACGTTTTGTAACTCTTGTGGTTTTACGGAAAACAATACGCAAGAACTATTATTAAACACGTCTTGAATAGAATTTGCTACTAAATATCCTTGCTCTTTTACCCTTTCGCAAGTAGGGGCAAAAGTATCGTAAATTAATACTTCGTTTTTGTTAATAATTTTATTATCTATCATACCCGAAAGTATGCTACTACCCATTTTACCAAATCCAATTATACCAAATTTCATTTTCTAACCTGTCCTTCTCCGTAGATTTTATAATGATAAGAAGTCATTTCTTTTAAACCAAGTGGTCCGCGAGCGTGTAGTTTTTGAGTAGAAATACCAAGTTCTGCACCAAAACCAAAACAACCGCCATCTGTAAACCTTGTAGATGCGTTTAAATATACGCAAGCAGAATCTATTTTGTTCATAAATTCTTCTGCTACACTTAAGTTTGTTGTAATTATGCTTTCTGAGTGTTGTGTAGAATATTTAGTAATATGGTCTATTGCCTCTTGTACACCGTTTACTACCTTAATAGATAAAATAAAATCGTCATATTCGGCATAATAGCCCTTTTCTGTTAAAGGTTCTACCTTTATTTGCGTTACACTACTATCACCTAATAACGTTACGTTTTTTTCTTTTAAAACTTTTTCTGCAATAGGTAAAAACTTATCCGCAATATCTTTATCGACAAGTAACGTTTCTACCGCGTTACAAACGGACGGTCTTTGTGTTTTTGCGTTAATTAAAACTTCGGTTGCTAAATTTAAGTCGGCGGTTTTTTCTATATATAAATGACACAC
>JAGAUH010000253.1 GCA_017620875.1 Clostridia bacterium | reverse complement strand
TTTTTTAATCATCTTCGTCATCAAACAAACTTGTTTGTATGCCCCCTTTATACACTTTTCCTAAATGTTCGTATGCAGGTTTTAGTGCAACACTACCCCTAGGCGTAAGACTAACGAAACCTAATTGTAATAAATACGGCTCGTAAACGTCTTCTATAGTGTCGGGGTCTTCGTTAATGGTCATAGCAAGCGTTTCTAAACCAACCGGACCACCACGGAATTTTTCTATTAAAGATTCTAGTAGTTTATTATCAACCGAATCTAAACCGACATCGTCTATATCTAGCCTTTTTAAAGCGATTTTAGCATCTTCGTAAGTGATTTGTTCGTGATTTAAAACGATAGAAAAATCTCTTATTCTTCTTAAAAGCCTATTTGCAATACGTGGCGTTCCTCTACTGCGTTTTGCTAGTTCTAAAGCACCGTCAGGTTCGATAGAAGTGCCTAACCTTTCTGCCGAACGAGTAACAATTTCCGCTAGTTCTTGCGCGTTGTAAAGTTCTAGTTTTAATAATACCCCAAACCTATCTCTAAGCGGACTAGAAAGCATACCAGCCCTTGTAGTTGCGCCAATTAGAGTAAAGCGTTTTAAAGGTATTTGAACGTTTCTTGCGGACGGACCTTTACCAATTATAAAATCTAAAGAATAATCTTCCATAGCGGGATATAAAATTTCTTCTATATTGTGGTTTAATCTATGGATTTCGTCGATAAATAAAACGTCGCCTTCGTTAAGGTTTGTAAGTATTGCCGCTAAGTCCCCCGTTTTTTCTATTGCAGGTCCGCTTGTAACCTTTATTTGAACGCCCATTTCGTTTGCGATAATGTGGGCTAGGGTTGTTTTACCAAGTCCCGCAGGTCCGTATAGTAAAACGTGGTCTAAGGCTTCCCCTCTCATTTTTGCAGACTGCATAAAAACGCATAAATTGTCTTTAACTTTATTTTGTCCGATATAGCCGTCCATAGAGCGTGGGCGAAGAATATTTTCTATTTCGTCCCCTTCTATTTTGGTGCTAACAACTAAATTTTCGTCTAAATTTTCCATTATTTAATATTCCTTAAAGCAACTGCTATTATTTCTTCTAACTCGGTTGCGCCTTGTTCTTTTGCTAAGGCTACCGCTTTAGATGCGGTGTTTCTATCAAAGCCAAAAGTAGAAATTAAGGCTTCTATCGCCTCGTCGTTATTTTGCGCTTGTTCGCCAACTATAGTAGAAGAAGGTAGTCCTCCCCTTAGTTCCACGATAATTTTTTCGGCAGTTTTTTTACCTAACCCCTTTACGCTAGCCAAAGATTTTACGTCGCTATTTAAAATAGACGCCCTTGTTCCGTTTGCACCTAGGTGCGATAAAATAGCAAGCCCCGCTTTTGGACCAACACCTGATACGCTAGTTAGTTTTAAAAATATTTCTTTTTCGTCCATATTGTCAAAACCGTAAAGGAAAATCCCGTCTTCTTTAACAGCGGTAAAAATATACGCTTCTCCGCCCTTATTATTAATTAGCCTAGAAAGGCAATTGTTTGTACAAGTAATTTCGTAGCCAACGCCACCCGTTTCTAAAATGACTGTTGAGCCGTAAAAAGTAATTAGTTTTCCGTTTAAATATCCTATCATTATTTTATACCAAATTGTCCACTAAATCTACTAGTGTTTGCGTGAGTTAACGCAACTGCAAGTCCATCTGCCGCGTCGTCTGGGCGAGGGATACTTTTTAAACCTAAAAAGGTTGTTACCATTTGTTGAATTTGCCTTTTTTCTGCCCTACCATAACCTGTTAGCGCTTGTTTAATTTGTAGGGGGGTATATTCGAATAATCTTCCGCACTCTTTTACACAAGTAAGAAGTATTACTCCCCTTGCCTGAGCAACGTCTATTGCGGTTTTTACGTTATTGTTAAAAAACAATTCTTCTAAGGCGATTTCGTCCGGCTTGTATTTTTCTATTAAAGATTTTACACCTTTTTCTAAAATGGCAAGCCTTGTTGGTAAAGTTTCGTCTTTACTTGTTAAAACAACGCCGTAATCTACCACGGTTGACCTACCATTTAAAGTATCTATAACGCCAAAACCCATTGTGGCAAGACCTGGATCTATACCTAATATTCGCAAAGCCATACTCTCCTATTTTATCTATATATTTATTTTAATATATATATTAATTATTGTCAAGTTATATTTTAACCACGCAATTTTTATTTTTAATTTTTATTTAAAAAAGCATAAACAAATGTTTATAACATAAATAAC
>JAGAUH010000252.1 GCA_017620875.1 Clostridia bacterium | reverse complement strand
GTTACTATTTGGTTACGGGTTATACGGGGGAAGATTTAAATATCGTTATCCCTAACGTTTATAATAAAAAGCCCGTAAAAATTATAAAGGAAAACGCTTTTTATAATAAAAATAAAATAACCAAAGTTACAATTCCTAAAAGCGTTACGACAATACAAAAATCTGCTTTTTATCAATGTTTAAAACTAAGCAAAGTATATTTTTCGCAAGGGTTAAAAGAAATAGGGGAAAATGCTTTTTATGGTTGCAAATCTATAACAAGGCTTGTTTTTCCTAAAAGTTTAGGGCAAATAGGAGCAAATGCTTTTCAAGATTGTACTGAGTTGCAAAGTGTAAGTATTAAAGAAGAAGTGGATATTCTTGCTACCGAAACCACGCAAATAGGCATGAGAGCTTTTTATCGTTGTATTAAATTAGTAAGCATACAGTTGCCTGCTAGTACTCGGGAAATATGTGCCGAAGCCTTTAGAGATTGCCTAAAATTATCTCAAGTAAAACTAAACGAAGGTTTGCAAGTTATAGGTAGATACGCTTTTTTTGGGTGTTCAAGTTTATTTAGCATAGAAATACCTAGCACCGTTACAGAAGTGCAAGTAGAGGCTTTTACAGACTGTTATAGGCTAGTAGAAATTTGCAATAAATCTAATTTGCAATTAGTTGTTGGTGATACTGCTAATGGTGGAATTGCAAAGAACGCGTTAAATATTTACGTAGAAGGTAATAGTAAAATAGCCAAAACTCAAGGTTACGTGTATCTTGTAGACGGTCAAGACAAAATTTTAATAAATTATTGTGGGGCAGAAACTAGAATTTATTTGCCTAGTTTTATTACGAAAATCAATAAAAACGCTTTAAAAGATAAAACCGCGTTAACGTTTGTTTTGGTTGGAGATAACGTTACCGAAATAGGTGCAAGTGCTTTTGCTAACTGTTATAATTTATCTAGTATATTTTTATCTAGTGGTTTAAAGGATATAGGCTCTTATGCCTTTTCTGCTTGTCGTAGTATAACGACTATTTCAATTCCTGCAACCGTTGAAAATATAGGCAAAAAAGTTTTTTATGCTTGTACAACTTTAGGTAAAGTTTACTTAGAAAATTGCGAGGGGTGGAATTACGTAAAGAGTGATGGAACGCTAGTGGAAATTCCTTTTGAAGAATTATATATTTCGTCATATGCAAAAGAAAGTTTCGATTTATATAACGGCTCTTATCCTTGGGTTAGAATTTAGTATAAAATATAATTATTTAAGGTTGTTTTTTTAAACAACCTTTTTTACGATAAAAATATTTTTTTGCGTGGCTTAAAAATAACTTGAAATTTTACTTTTTTATGGTATAATATAATACACAATTATAGTTACAGTATAAGGAGACACAATGGAAGAATTAAATCCTAGTATTATTACAAAAGTATTACCTATGATGTTTTTAAGGGGGAAGGTATTACTACCAAACAACATTGCCACTATAGACGTTGCAAGGGTAAAATCTTTAGCGGTAATAGATAACGCGGTGCAAAACGGAAGATACGTTTTTTTTGCGTGCCAAAAAGATAGAAGGGTAGAACTGCCTACTTTAGACGACGTTTACAACGTTGGCGTTGTTGGGTTTATAAAAGAAATTATGCCTATAAACGCAACTAGCAAAAGGGTTGTAGTGCAAGTATTTTCTAGGGCTAAAATAGTAGCGCTAAGAGATGGCGACGTACCTTTTGCAGAAATTATAGAAACGCCTTTTGTTGGGGAAGAAGATATCGAGTGCGAAGTTTTAAGAAAATTTTGTATAGACGAATATAAAAAGTTACTTTCTCACCAAAAGAAAAGACCAGAATTAGATTTTTTATCTAACGATAACGTTAGGGGACACGAGTTTGTAAACGTGGCTACTTTTGGGCTTCCGCTAGAAGAAAATAAAAAGCAAGAAATTTTAGAAGCTGACCAAATGGTTGCTAGGCTAGAACT